>DATACE010000335.1:0-2971 GCA_036259215.1 Burkholderiales bacterium
AGCGAAGGCAGCCCGGTGTAGCCGAGCAGCAGGTCCACGCTCATGGCGATGATGCCCAGCACCAGCGCCTGGGTCATCAGCACCAGCACATAGGAGCCGACGAACGGCGCGATCGCCCCGAGGGCGACGATGGCGATCAGAACGGCCGCAATCTTGGCGTTCATTCGCGCCCCAGCAGGCCGGTCGGCTTCAACGCGAGTATCGCCACCATCGGCGCATACAGGCTGAAGTAGGCGAGCTCCGGAAAGAGCGCCTTGCCGAAATTGTCGGCGAGGCCGACGAGGAGGCTGCCGACCGCGGCGCCGGTGAGGCTGCCCATGCCGCCGATGATGACCACGGCAAAGGCGATCGGCAGCACCTCGAAGTCCAGGCCCGGGTAGATGCCGAGGAAGGCGCCGCCGATGACCCCGCCGAGCGCGGCGAGAAACGCGCCCAGGGCGAAGATGAACATCGAAACGCGCGAGGTGTCGATGCCCACGCCGCGCGCCATCTCCGCGTCGTCCACCGCGGCGCGCACCACGGCGCCCACGCGCGTCTTCTCCATCGCCAGCCACAGGGCGAGGCCGATGGCGATGGCGGTGGCGATCATGAAGATGCGGTAGACCGGCAGGTGCAGCCCGCCCACCACCCAGCTTCGCGTCAGCGCGGCCGGCGGATCGATGATCAGGTTGTCGCCGCCCCAGATGTCGAGCGCCGCCTGCTGGAAAAGGAAGGCGAAGCCCACGGTGAGGAGCACCTGGCGCAGCGGATCGAAGCCCAGCGGGCGCAGGAATACGCGCTCCATCACCATGCCGAGCAGCGCGATGGCGAGCGCCGCCACCGGCAGCGCGAGCAGCCATGACCCCGTGGTCCAGATCACCGACAGCGCCACGTAGCCGCCGAGCAGGAAGTAGGCGCCGTGCGCGAGGTTGACGATGCGCATCACCCCGAAAATCAGCGTCAGCCCGCTCGCCAGCAGGAAAAGCAGCGCCCCGTAGGAAACGCCGTTGAAGGTCTGGATCAGCCAGAACTCGGCGTTCATGCGCGCCTAGCCCTCGACGTCCTCGGCGCGACCGCTGGCCGCGGAGCGAAACACCGCCTCGAGCGCCGACACGTTCGCGATCATCTGCGCCTGCGGCACCGGATAGGGCGCGCGTCCCGCCGCGGCATCGGCGAAGGCCTCGAGGTTCGCCAGCACCGCCGGCGCCGCGGGGAAGTGCTTCTCCTGCTTTTCCTTCCCCCGGATGCGGGTGGTGAACGACCAGCCCTGCGGCGCTTCGGGATGCGCCTTGTCGCGCACTTCGACCCAGCCCTGGCTGCCGTAGATGGCGAAGCGCCCGTCGAAAGGGGTGGCCAGCACTGCGCTGATGAGGGCATGGCCACCCTCGCGGAAGGCCACCAGGATGCCGAGCGTGTCGCCGTTGGTGAGCTGGCTGCCCAGCGTCCTCACCGAGGCGAAAACCCGTTGCGCGGCGCCGAACACGCCGACCGACAGGTCCAGGAGATGGATGCCGGTGGCGGTCATCGGCCCCGCGGGCGCTTCCTTGGGCGAGAGCCGCCAGTTGTCCGCCGGCATGGACAGGAACTTGTCCTGGCTGAAGTTGGCCTCGATCTGCAGCGGCGTGCCGATGTCGCCGCGGCGCAGGAGGTCGAAGGCCGCCTGGATCGGCGGCTCGAAGCGCTTTTCGTGTCCTACTGCGAGCACCACGCCGGCGCGGTTCACCTCGGCCACCGCCTCCAGCACCTCCCGGCGCGACAGCGAGAGCGGCTTCTCGCAGAACACGTGCTTGCCGGCCTGTGCGGCGCGCACGATCTGCTCGCAATGCAGGCTATGCGGCGTGCACAGGATCACGCCCTGCACCGCGGCGTCGCCCAGGGCGTCGTCCAGATGCGCGTCGACCCCTGCCTCCGTGACGAAGGGGTCGACCTTGCGCACCACGCGCAGCTTCTGCGACTGCGCGAGGAGCGCGCAGACGATGCGGCCCCACCAGCCCAGGCCGATCACCGCGACGCCGAGGGCGCTCACCCCGTTGCTCACCCCTTGGCGCGCTGCATGAACTCGGGCCGCAGCGCCTTGCTCCAGTCCGGGATCTCCTTGATTTTCTTCTCGCGCAGCAGCACCTGCGCCTGCTCCTGCATGTAGCCGCGCACGTCGTTCGGAAAGCCGGGGCTGACCTCGATGGTGGACACGGCGTTGGCGAAGGTGTCGGGCGACATCTTGTAGCCCTTGGAGGTGTAGAAGGCGTAGATCGAGTCCGAGACTTTCTTCCTGTTGTTCTTGAAGTCGTCGGCCACCGCGAGCCAGGCCTTGAGGTAGCGCACCACGGCATCCGGATTCTTCTCCACGAATTCCGGCGTGGCCGCCATGAACACCGGCATGCGGTCCACGTCCCAGTAGTTCATGATGGTGGTGGCGAGGCCGTCGGCCTCGGCGATCGAGTTGTACGGCTCCACGTTGATCATGGCGTCGACCGTCTTCGCGGCCATGGCGGCCACCATGTCGTTGACGTTCATGCGCACTTCCTGCCAGTCGTCCTTCTTCAGCCCGGCCTTGGGCGCGATCTGGTCGACGAACACGTTGCCGATGGAAGAGCCGGTCTGGTTGGCGACCTTGCGGCCGCGCAGGTCCTCGATCTTCTTGATGCCGAGCTCCTTGCGCGCCATCACCCGCGTGGTCTTGCCCACCTCCTCGATCTGCGCGATCGCCACCAGCTGGCCGCGCGAGTGGCCGATGATGAACGAGGGCCCGGCGTAGGTGCCCAGGTCCACCTGGCGCCCCACCATCTGCTGCATGGTGAGGTTGCCCGAGGGCACGGCGAACTCCTCGTACTTGATGCCCTGCTTCTCCAGCGCGCCGGAGCGCAGCAGGTAGTAGGTCGGCATGCCCCACATGTTGGTCTGGTAGCCCTGCCTGATCAGCGCGGACTGCGCGGCGGCAGGCCCCCACATCGAGGCCACGGCGACGGCGCCGCCGGCGGCCAGGAAATCACGG
>DATACE010000336.1:0-3342 GCA_036259215.1 Burkholderiales bacterium
GGACCTGGCGCGCGTGCGCGCTGCGCAGGCCCGGCTCAGCAACGTGCAGCAGCCGCTGGGACGCGAGGCCGAGCGCAAGGCGGCGCAAAGCGAGGTCGCCGCGGCGCGCGCGGCGCTCGCGCAGGCGGCCTGGAAGCTCGAGCAGAAAAGCGTCGCCGCGCCGGCGGGCGGACGGGTGCACGACACCTATTTCGCCGAAGGCGAATGGGTGCCCGCGGGCCGGCCGGTGGTCGCGCTGCTGCCGCCGGGCAACGTCAAGGTGCGCTTCTATGTTCCCGAGACGCTGCTGGGCGCCATTGCCGGGGAGCACCCGGTGGAGATCCGCTGCGACGGCTGCCCGGCGCCGGTCGCGGGCAAAGTGAGCTTCGTCTCCACGCAGGCCGAATACACCCCGCCGGTGCTCTACAGCAGGGAATCGCGCAGCAAGCTCGTGTACCTGGTCGAGGCGCGGCCCGAGGGCGGCAACCTGCGCCCCGGGCAGCCGGTGGACGTGACGCTGAAGTGAGCGCCGACCTGGTGATCGACGTGTCGGGGCTGAACAAGTCCTTCGGCAAGAAGCACGTCGTCAGGGACTTCTCCCTGCAGGTGCGCCGCGGCGAGATCTACGGCTTCCTGGGGCCCAACGGCAGCGGCAAGACTACCTCGATCCGCATGCTGTGCGGCCTGCTCAAGCCCGATTCCGGGCGCGGCACCTGCCTGGGCTACGACGTGGTGCGGGACACCGCTTCCATCAAGCGCGAAGTCGGCTACATGACCCAGCGCTTCTCGCTGTGGGAGGACCTCACCATCCGCGAGAACCTGGAGTTCGTCGCCCGCATGTATGGCATGCGCGAACGCAGGGCGGCGGTGTCGAGCGCGCTGCGCGAACTGAACCTCGACCGGCGCCAGGACCAGCTCGCCGGCACGCTCTCCGGCGGCTGGAAGCAGCGCCTCGCGCTCGCCGCGTGCATGCTGCACCGGCCCAAGCTGCTGCTGCTCGACGAGCCTACCGCCGGCGTCGACCCGCAGGCGCGGCGCGATTTCTGGGAGGAGATCCACGCGCTCGCCGCGCAAGGCATCTCGGTGCTGGTATCGACGCACTACATGGATGAGGCCGAGCGCTGCCACCGCCTGGCCTACATCGCCTACGGCAGGCTGCTCGCCACGGGCACGCCGCAGGAAGTGCTGCATCTATTCCGCCTGTCCACCTGGCAGGTGAGCGGGGCGTCGGAGCGGCTGAGCGCGCTCAACGCGCGCCTCAAGGGGCTTGCCGGGATATCCCACGTCACGGCGTTCGGCAATACGCTTCACGTCACGGGCGACGACGCGGGCGCGCTCGAAAGCGCCATCCAGCCCTTCCGCGCGGAGCCCGGCCTCGTTTGGAAGCCCTCCCAATCCGGCCTCGAGGATGTGTTCATCCACCTCATGCAAAACCTGCAGGACCTCGAGGACGAGCTGCGGTGAGGCTCTCCTGGTCGCGCTGGCTGGGCATCATCGTCAAGGAGTTCATCCAGCTCAGGCGCGACCGGCTCACCTTCGGCATGATCATCGGCATCCCGGTGCTGCAGCTCATCCTGTTCGGCTACGCCATCAACGCCGACCCGAAGCGCCTGCCGACCGCGGTGCTCGCCGCGGACTCCGGGCCTTACGCGCGCAGCCTGGTGTCGGCGCTGCAAACCAGCGGCTACTACCGGATAGACCACCTGGCAGCGAACGAGGCCGAGCTGGACGAGCTCCTCGCGCACGGCAGCGTGCAGTTCGCCGTCACCATTCCAGAGAATTTCAGCCGCAAGCTGGTACGCGGCGAGCGCCCGGTCCTGCTGGTAGAAGCGGACGCCTCGGATCCGGCGGCCACGGGCAACGCGATCGCCGCGCTGTCGCAGATTTCACTGAACGCGCTCACGCGCGATCTCCGCGGGCCGCTCGCCGAGCTCGCCGCCACGCCGGCGCCGATCGACATCCGCGTGCACCGCCGCTACAACCCCGAAGGGGTCACCGCCTACAACATCGTACCGGGGCTGATCGGCACCATCCTCACCATGACCATGGTGCTGATGACCGGCCTTGCCATGACCCGGGAGCGCGAGCGCGGCACTTTCGAGAACCTGCTGTCCACGCCCGCGCTGCCGATCGAGGTGATGACCGGCAAGATCGTGCCCTACATCATGATCGGGCTGATCCAGGTGACGCTGATCATCGCCGCCGCGCTGGCGTTGTTCGACGTGCCGATGCGGGGCGACCCGCTGCTGCTCTACTTCGCGGTGCTGATATTCATCGCCGCCAACCTGACGCTGGGCATCACCTTCTCTTCGATCGCGCGCAACCAGCTGCAGGCGATGCAGATGACGTTCTTCTTTTTCCTGCCGTCGATCCTGCTGTCGGGTTTCATGTTCCCGTTTCGCGGCATGCCGGAATGGGCGCAGTGGATCGGCTCGCTGCTGCCCCTCACGCATTTCCTGGTGCTGGTGCGCGGCATCATGCTCAAGGGCAACGCGCTGCACGAGCTGTGGCCCCAGGTCTGGCCGATCCTCGCCTTCATGCTCGCGGTGATCGCCATCGGCCTGCGCTTCTACAAGCGCACTCTCGACTAGAAATAGGGTACGTCCCTATTTTTTGGGGTCTTCCACTTTGCCGATTTTCTGCAGCGCCGCCGCGAGGCGCTTGGCGTCGCGATCCCAATACTTCTGGAACTCCGGCGCGTCGAGGTAGCTGACCGGGGTGGAGACTTTTTCCATGGCGCTGCGGAAATCGGCCGACATGGCCGCCTCGCGCACCGCCTCGCGCAGCCGGCCGAGCACCGGGGCCGGCGTGGCGGCCGGCGCGAACACGCCCGACCAGATGTAGAACTCGGCGTCGTAGCCGAGCTCCTTGAAGGTCGGGATGTCGGGCAGCAGCTTCAGCCGCTCGGTGCCCCAGCTCGCCAGCGCGCGCATCTTGCCGCCGCGGATCTGGCCGATGGCCGCTGCCGGGCCCTGAGCCGAAGCCTCCACTTGTCCGCCCAGCAGCGCGGTCACCGCCGGGCCGCCGCCCTGGTAGGGCACGTGGAACAGCTGGATGCCGGCCGCATTGGCGAATATCTCCATCGCCACGTGCAGGGTGCCGTACACGCCCGAGGACGAGTAGTTGATCTTGCCCGGATTCGCCTTCGCGTACTCGACGAAGTCCTTGAGCGTCTTGAAGCGGCCGTCGGCGCGCACCACGAGCACCGTCGGGTCCGCAGTGACCAGCGCGATCGGCGCGAAGTCCTTGAGCTCGTAGGGCGGCGTCTTGCCCATGATGCGGTCGGACACCGGAAAAATCGAGATCGAGGACAGGCCCATGAGGATGGTGTAGCCGTCGGGCGCCGCCTTGGCGGCGGCCGCC
>DATACE010000337.1:0-5904 GCA_036259215.1 Burkholderiales bacterium
GCCCGAATAGGATATCGGGCTCTGACCCCGATTTGTGGTTAGTCCCAGAGCTTTTCGGGCAGGGGCAGGCCCGCCAGCTCGGCCGCGGTGAGCGGCCCGTCGGGCGGGATGCCGAGCTGCTCGAGGAGCGATGCCACCTGCCGCACGTGCTGCGTGCTGTGCCACGTGGTGCGCTCGAGCACCTCGTGCAAAGGCTGGGTGCCGTAGTAGGTGTCGACCGGCTGGGTGCCGGAGCGCTCGGCGAGGCCCGCCCACCAGGCAGCGACGCGCCGGCGCACCTGCTCGCCGAACTGCGCGATGTCCTGAGGCGTGCGCAGGGCCTCGGGCGGCTCGGCCACCATGTTTTCATAGGTGAGCGTGCCGCCTTGCATGGCATCGACGAAGGCGGCCGGGATCTGGAACACGTGGTGCAGCAGGACGCGGTAGGAGCGCGGGCGGTTGGGGAGCACGCGCTCGAGTGCCGCCGGCGGCATCTGGTGCGTGTAGCGCTGCGCCGCGCTCAGCACGAGGTCCAGGCGTCGTACCAGCTCCTGCGGCGCGAGCTGCGGGCGCGTGTTGACGTCCAGGCCGAGGAACTCCACCACATCGCCGATGAGCTGCCCGTACACGAAGCGCTCGCCGCGCGAGACGACCGGCACCGAGCGCGCGCCCAGGCGGCGAAGCTCCGCCATCCCGGCGGCGTCTTCCAGGACGTTGATCGACTCGAACCCGATCTCACGGACCGAGAGGAACTCTTTGATCCTAAGGCAGCTCGTTCAATGCGGCTGCCAGAAGACCTTGATTGTCTCTTGGGTCATTTCGTGGACTCGATGAGCTGCACCAGCGTTTCGTAAGGCTGCGCGCCGACCACGCCCTGCGCGCCGGCGACGAACGTAGGCACGCCGGTGACGCCGTACTGGCGCGACTTCTCCCAGTCGGCGTCGACCGCGGCCTTGTAGCTGCGGGTCTCCAGGACTTCTCTCGCTTTCGCTTCGTCGAGGCCCACGGAGCTCGCCACTTCCAGAAGAACCTTGGGATCGCCGATGTTCAGACCGTCGACGAAGTAAGCCTTGAAGAGCGCATCGTGGATCGCCTCGCCGCCGGGCTGGGTGTCGGCCCACTTGCCGAGCTCCTGCGCGAGGCGGCTGTTGTAGGTCATGGTGCGCTCGCCGTAGGGCAGGCCCTCGGCCTGCATGCGCGCGCGCATCTGCGCCTGCATCTTCGCGATGTCGTAGTTGCGCCCGGCGAACAGCTCCGCCAGGCTGCGGCCCTCCTGCGGGGTTTCCGGATGCAGCGGGAAATGCACCCACTGCACCTTCACGCCGTGCTCTTTCCTCAGGCGCTCAATACGCACGGTACTGAGATAGCACCAGGGTCAGACGTAGTCGGAGAAGATCTCGAGAACGATGGGCTGGGTCATGATGCCTATACTAAACCTACGACGGCAGCGGGTTGCGCGACAGCAGCGCGAGCCAGCCGCGGATGATGCGGTAGAGCACCCAGATGCCCGTCGCCAGCCAGAGCACGATGGCCACCGGGATGCCGACGAAGGTCACGAACAGGATGCCGCCCACCACCAGCCACAGCAGCGCGTACCAGAAGGTGCGGATCTGCCAGGAAAAGTGCGAATCCAGCCAGGTGCCGCGGACGTCGGCGCGCTTCACGTAGTTCAGGATCACCGCGATGATCGAGGGCCAGCCCGAAAGGAAGGCGGTAAGGATGAGCGCCGGGCTGAGCAGCCCGCTCACCGCGCTGAAGGCGTGCAGGCCGTAGATGACGTGGGCCAGGGTGACCAGGCCTTCGCGCGGCACGAGCCCGGCGGGTTCGGAGGCTATTTCTCTGGCCATGGAGGCATTCTAGCCGCCGCCCGCCCGGCGCTACCCCAAAAAAAATCAGGACCTTGCGACAGCCCCTTTTTTTCGCCGCGGCTCAGGAGTAGCCTCGCGCGAGAGGAGGTGGGTTATGACACCATGGGAAATTCGGGGACGCGAGCTGATTAACTGCAATTGCTCGTATGGCTGTCCCTGCCAGTTCAATGCGCTGCCGACCAAGGGATTCTGCGAGGCCATAGGGGCCATCGCGGTGGACAAGGGCCGCTACGGCGACGTGAACCTCGACGGCACGAAGCTTGGAGTCGTGTTCCATTGGCCGGGCCCTATTCATGAAGGCAAGGGGAAATGCCAGCCGATTCTGGATTCAAGCGCGACGCCTGAGCAGCGCGACGCTCTGCTCAAGATCATGTCCGGGCAGGACACGGAGCCGTTTGCCACCATGTTCGCCGTGTTCGCTTCCACGGTCGAGAAGGTGTTCGATCCGGTCTTCACCCGCATCGAGTTCGACGTGGACGTGGAGGCACGGCGCGGCAAGGTGCGCGCAGAGGGCGTGTTCGAGCTTGCGGGCGAGCCGATCCGTAATCCGGTGACCGGCCAGGAGCACCGCGCACGCATCGATCTGCCGCACGGCTTCGAGTACGAGATCGCCGAAATAGGCTCGGCGTCGAGCGCATCGAAAGGCAACCTGGCAATCAAGCTCGACAAGAGCTATGCGCAGTTCGCGCACCTGCATCTGAACAACAAGGGTCCGATCCGCCACCGCGCGGCTGCTTGATCGCCGTCGAGAGCGTTCTGCGCCGCGAGCGCGCCGTCATGGCGGCCGCCCTGGCCGCGCTCGTGGTTCTCGCCTGGGTCTACGTCTGGCGAGGCGCGGGCATGGGCATGGCTGCACTCGACATGACCGCCCTGACCTTGTTTCCGCACCTGCACCCAGGGGGCGCGGGGGAAATGGCTGTCGCCTGGCCCACGGTGGCAATGATGTGGTGGGTCATGATGATTGCCATGATGACGCCCAGCGCCGCTCCGTTCGTCCTTCTCTATGCCGCGGTATTGCGCCGTCATGCGGGAACCGGACAGAACGGATACGCATCCTCGGCGTTTCTCTTGGGCGGCTACCTTGCCGTCTGGCTGGTGTTCTCCATGGGCGCCGCTACCCTGCAGCAGGCGTTGCAGCCGGAAGGGCTCATTTCCGCGATGATGCTATGGTCGAGAAGCGCAACGCTGTCCGCCATCGTGCTTGCGGGAGCGGGGCTCTATCAGCTTTCGCCGCTGAAGCATGCCTGCCTGAAGCAATGCCGCGGACCGGTGGATTTCCTGACCCGTTACTGGCGCCCCGGGCGCCTCGGAGCATTCGCCATGGGCGTGCGCCACGGCGCCTACTGCGTCGGCTGCTGCTGGGCGCTCATGGCACTGCTTTTTGTAGGCGGGGTCATGAATCTGGCGTGGATCGCAATGCTCGCCTTGCTCGTGCTCATGGAGAAGCTGTCACCCGCCGGGCCGGCGATCGGCCGAGCGGCCGGCTTACTGCTCCTCGCCTGGGCGGCTGCCACCCTACTCGTGTAGCGCCACTGGCGCGGATCATCGCCGCCCACTGTGCATTGACAAGCCACGCGTGGGCAAGTCCAAGGATGTCTGTTCTCCAGCCCAGGTATTGACTTGTTGATCGGACAAGGAACAGACTAATCGCCCCACAATCGGCTCACATCCTCCTGGGGAGGAGAGATGGTGTCGAGGTCGAACCGTCCGCATTTGGACAGCCGCATTCGCGGCGCGTCCTTGTTGTCCCGATCCATTTCATCAGGGCACTCTCGTGGAACTGCAGCCGTGGCAGGTGAGCACGACATGATTTGCAGCGAACCGAGAGCAGGAAGTTCAACTTGCTAAAGGAGGGGTAATGAAGCCTAGAACCGTTTCAAAGCTTGCTTGCGCAACCCTTGCTGGCATGACGATCATGGCGACCGCTTCGGACGAGCGGATGACCGTGCCGGTTTCTTTTGGGCGCGGGTTGGACACCGCGCAGCCGGGAAACACGGTGAACCATGCGGTTCTCCCGCAAGACATCAAGGTGGCACAGGGCGGCGTGGTCCACTTCCTGGTCGCCGGATTCCACCAGCTCGTGGTCTACCGCGACGGAACGCAGGTGCGCGACATTGCCGTTCCGTCGGAAGGCCTTTTCGTCAACGATGACCTGAATGTCAGGTACAAGGGAATCGTGCCTGCGGGCGGCCCGCTCGCGACGCCCGCCACCACGAGCCCCTCCAACGCTGTCAACCGGCTCGAGTCCATTTCATTCACGGAGCCGGGCACCTATCTGGTGATCTGCAATGTACGCCAGCATTTCATCGATGGCATGCATGCGACCGTACAGGTGCTGCCCAGAAACAACTAGGGTCTCGCCGCTGTTATTTTGAAGACCCGCTATCGCGGGTCTTTTTTGTCCCTCTACTTCTTCGCCTGCTTCTCGTAGAAGGTGACCAGCCGAACGACGTCGGCCGGATCCATGCGGCCGATGGGGCCGGAGCTGTAGGTCGAGGTGCGCACCTTGCCCGCCGCGTCGACGATGAATTCAGAAGGCTGGATGATGCTGCGCCGGTCTTCCCACCACGCGCCGAGCTGCTGCGCCATGGCGCGCGTGACGCCGTAGCCGATCGGGTAGGACAGGTCGGCCGCCACCTCCTGTGCCTGGTCCAGCGGGTCGACGCTCGCGGCGACCACCTTGATGCCGAGCGCATCGAGCTCGGGCCGGGCCTTCTCGAAGGCGGCCAACTGCCGCCTGCAGTACGGTCACCAGTGGCCGCGGTAAAACAGGATGACCTTGTAGCGCGCGTCGAGCCCGCCGGGCAGCTCCAGCGTGCCGCCCTCGGCCAGGTCGAGCGTCATTGCGGGAAACGGATCGCCGGCGTTCAGCTTGTCGTTCATGGCCCGATCATACCCTTGGTGATGGCGGAAAAGAGTGGGAGTCGAACCCACCAGGGACGTCTGACGCCCCTCACCGGATTTGAAGTCCGTGCGCCCCACCGGGGTGCGAGTCTTTTCCGTGCTGCGTCAGCACGTGCGCATCGCCGACGCGCCGGGTGAATTTTATGCGATCGAAGTACTCCAGCACTTCGATCGCGAGGTTGCGCCCGACGCCCGAGCGGTCGCGGAACGCGGCGGCGGTGATCGGATCCATGTCCCGCGCGATGTCCTCGAGCTGGCGTACCGCGGCGGGCAGGAAGAAGCGGTTCTTCGACACGCGCACCACCTTGCCGTGGCGCGCGAGGCGCGAGAGCGCGGCCTCCATTTTCTTGACTTCGATGCCGGTGGCGACGGATAGCTCGGTCAGCGTGGGCGGGCGCAGCGCGGCCTGCTCGAGCAGCGGCTCGATGCGCTTCCATAGCGCTGCATCGGGCGCGCTGACTTCCACGCGATGCGCGGCGAGGCGCACGCCCGCGCCTTCGCGCACGACTAGGCCGTCGCGGGCGAGCTCCTCCACCACGGCGCGCACGGTTTCGGCGGCGACCCGCGCGCCGTCGAGAACCCGTTCCTCCGCCGGGCCCGCGGATTCGGGCGAGCGCGCGTGCCACGCGGCGAGGTTGGCGAGCGCCTTTTCGCGCAGCGCGCGCCAGTGCGCATCCGAGAAGCGCCAGCCCGACGCCGCGGGAAGGTTGCGGTTGGCGGCGAAGCGGGCCATGTCGACGCCTGTGGGAGCGCACTCCAGCAGCGCGGACAGCGCCGCCGCATCGTCCTCGAGCTCCATGGCTCTCAGCCAGGCGAGGCGCTCGGGCCGGGCGCGCCCGCGCGGCGGAGGGAAGACGTCGATCACGCTGCCTCCGCCGAGGGTGCGGCGCGCCGACGCGTCGCGCACGATGAAGCGGTCGCCGCGCACCGCGCCGACCGGCTGCTCGCACACGAGCTGCACCAGGCCGGCCTCGTCGAGGAGCGCCACGCGCGCGAGGATATCGGCCGCGCCCAGGTGAAGGTGCACGGGGGTCCAGTGCTTGAGAGGGCCGTCCATGACGCGCAGGCGGGCGTCGAAGCGCCGCACCGGCTCGGGCAGCGCGCCCGCCACGATCCAGTCGCCGCGCGCGATCGGCGCCTTCCCCTCGAGGCC
>DATACE010000338.1:0-8693 GCA_036259215.1 Burkholderiales bacterium
GCCGCGCCGGCGCTTCCTGCGACGGCTCGTAGACGGCGACCTTCAGCTCCTTGCGCTTGGGCTTCGCCTTTTGTTCTGGCTCCTGCGTCTCCTCCTCGCGGCCGTTGCGCCCGCGCAGACGGCCGGAGGCGTACAGGTAACCGGCGGCGGTGGCAGCAGCGCTCATGCTTCGCTCTCTCTAGGTATTGCCCGGCATCCAGGCCGAGCGTTTCTGGATCAGGTTCATGTAGCAGCGCACCAGCGGGTCGCGCGCCTGCAGGCCGGCCCCGGCGGCGAGCGCGTGGTGCAGCAGCGAGCCGAGCAGGTAGACCAGCGTGAGCGCGCCGATCACGCGCGGGCGCCAGGTCCACTCCGGATAGGCGAGCAGCGCAAAATCGTGCGCGCGCTTCATCGCCGACTGCAGGAATGCCTGGGTCATCGCCCGCCCGTGCAGCGCACGCTGCACCATCACGTAGTGCAGCACGTCGTCGAGCGGGCTCGCCTCGCTGCGCGCATTGCCCCAGTCGTAGACGAAAAGCTGGGCGCCCAGGGTGCGGATGTTCCAGGGAGCGAAATCACCCTGCGATAGCACATAAGGCCCGGTCCAGTAGAGCAGCGCGGTCTCGCAGTCGCGGTACGCGGATTTGAGCGTGGCAAGCGTTTTGGCCGGCACGCGGCCATCGAGCCGGCGCAGCGCCCCTTGCAGCTGCTCGCAGCAGCCGGAGACTTCGAAGTCGGTCGACCTGAAGCGCGCCTTGCCCAGGCTGGCGAGGAAGCGTTCGTGTCCGGGCGTGAACGCGCGCGTCTCGCCCAGGCCTTGGGCTACGGTGATGAGGAGAAAGCGCCTGCCCTGCGCATTCAGGCCTTCCTGGAGCAGGCGCGGCACCTGGCCGTCGAGCTCGGGCACGCCGGCGAGCTCGCGCAGCCACAAGGCCTCGCGCGCGAGCTGGTGATCGCCCGGCTCGTCCGCCGCGGTCTTCATGAGCGAGTACGTCACCATGGCAGCGCGACGACCGGATAGGCCGCCATCAGCGCGAGGCACGCAGCGGTGAAGCACAAGGCGTAGGCAATTCTCAGGGAGGCCCGCATCGCAGCTTTGGCTATTATGGTTCCCCAGCTCTAGCAAGGGTCATACCAGGCACCCGGCTACTGTCCAAAACAAGCACTTAGATTTCGGCCGCGCGGAAATAACGTCGCCGTCCGGGGACCGCCCTTCCGCGATTTACACTCAACCGGCTGATTTTTCTCGCAACGTCACGTCTCATGGGCGCGACGTCGATGGCCGACTAACCGTGTAATTGCTTCCACCATCGCGCCGTGCTGCGCCTTGCCTTGCCCTGCGATGTCGAGCGCGGCACCGTGCGCCACGGAAGAAAACAATACGGGCGTGCCGATGGTGAGGCCGGCCACGCGGTTGGGCGCCAGCAGCTTGGCGGCGACATGGCCCTGGTCGTGCAGCATGACCACGTAGGCATCGTAGCCGGGTCGCTGGATGAGCGTGTCGGCGCCGATGGGGCCGTCCACCACCATCCCCTCGCTGCGCGCCGCCTCGACCGCCGGCATCACGGTCTCCTCTTCCTCGCTGCCGAACAGGCCGCCCTCGCCCGCGTGCGGGTTCACTCCGCCGACCGCGATGGCCGGCCGGTCGATGCCCATGGCGCGCAAGGCCTCGTGCGCCGCGCGGATGGTGCGCAGCACCCGCTCGCGGCTGATCATGCCCAGAGCCTGCTGCACGCTCGCATGCAGCGTGGCGTGCGCAATGCGCACTTCGCGTCCCTGCCAATGGAAGCACAGCATGAGGATGCCGTCCTGCGGCGCCAGGCCCGCCGTGCGCGCGACGAACGACGGATAACCGTCGAAGTCGCAGCCGGCCGCGTGGATCGCGGTCTCGGTGTGCGGCGCGGCGACCACCGCGTGATACTCGCCGGCGAGCGCGCCTTCGATCGCGGCGCGCGCCGAATCGAGCGCCGCGCGCCCGTGCGCGGGACGAATGGCGCCGATCTCGAGCTCTCCGGGGGCAAGCTGCTTGCGGTCCACCAGCGTGATTCCGCGCAGCGACAAGCCGCATGCGCGGGCATGCGCCTCGAGCGCCCCCCGATCGCCGATGACGACGGGCTCGCACATCGAGCGCACGCGCTCGTCGAGCGCCGCCTTGATGGAGATTTCCGGCCCGATGCCTCCCGGGTCCCCGGTGGCGATCGCGAGTCGCAGCTGCATGGCGGAAGTTTCTCATGCGCTCCGGCATGCGGCTTGCTCGGCGCGTGAACATGAAGAAAAAGCGACCCGCCAAGCGCATCGCCAGCCGCCTGCGCGCGGTCTCCGACGAGCTCGGCGTAACGATGCCGAAAAAGGTCCGCCGCAGCAGCGCCGGGATGAAACAGGCGCCGCGGGCGAAGCCGCGCAAGGTACGCTAGCCGGTCGTGCCCACCGTTTTCATCACGGGGGCGGGCCGCGGGCTCGGCCGCGAGCTCGCGCGCCAGTACGCCGAGGGCGGCTGGCGCGTCATCGGCACGCTGCGCAAGCCCGTGCCCGGCCTGCCCGAGAGCCTCACGCTCGACGTGTCCGATGCGGCGCAGGTGAAACGCCTGTCGTCGCAACTCGCCGGCGTGCCGATCGACGTTCTCTGGTGCAACGCGGGGATCATCGGCCGGCACGGCAACCGCCTGGGCCGCTTCGACTACGCCGACTGGGAGCAGGTCCTGCGCGTGAACCTGCTTGGCGCGGCGGCGGTGATCGAGGCGCTGGTCGAGAACGTCGCCGCCAGCGAGCGCAAGACGGTATGCGTAATGTCGAGCCGCCTGGGGTCCATCGAGGAAACCACCGGCGAGACGCTGCCTTATGCCACCAGCAAGGCCGCGCTCAACCTGCTTGCCAGGGGCCTCGCGCGCACGCTCGCGCCGCGCGGCATCACCGTGGTGGCGCTCAGTCCCGGTTGGGTGAAAACCGACATGGGCGGGCAATCCGCCCCATTGACGCCGGAGGTATCGGTGCGCGGGCTGCGCCGCGTGATCGAGGACCTGCGGCCGGCGGATTCGGGAAAGTTTCTCGCCTACGACGGCTCGCGCATCCCCTGGTAGGAAGCACACCGCCGGGCATGGAGGCGTTGCGCTGCATCGCGGTTAGCGCCTACGGCAGCGACGATTACCGCAGGAGGGCGCTCGCCGGAGGTTTCGACCCACGTCCTGAAGCCGTACGACCCGCAAAAGCTGCTGGCGATCGTGCGCAACCTCTGAGGTCTAGGACAGGTAGCCCTTCTCCTTCAAGGTCTTGTCCACCCAGCTGCGGTCCACGGTGCCCGCCTGCATTTGCTGCATGGCCACGGTCTCCTTCTCGAGGATGGCCCTGGCCGACGCGAGCACGCGCTCGGCCTGCGCCTGCGGCACGGCGATCAGTCCGTCGGCGTCGCCCACGATGATGTCGCCCGGGTGGACCGGCATGCCGCCCATCGCGATCGGCACGTTGATCTCGCCGGGGCCGTTCTTGTAGGGCCCGCGGTGCGTGACCGCGCACGCGAACACCGGGTAGGTGGACGCGCCCAGCTCGGCCGAATCGCGGATCGCCCCCCAGATCACCAGGCCCGCGATGCCGCGCTGCTTCGCGCGCGCGGCCATGAGCTCGCCGATGATGGCGTGGTCGGCGAAGCCGCCGGCATCTACGACGATGACATCGCCGGCCTGCGCCATGTCGAGCGCCTTGTGCACTAGCAGGTTGTCGCCGGGCGCGGTCTTCACGGTGAATGCCGGTCCGGCGAGCGTGCCGCCCTTGTACATCGGGCGCAGCTGCGGCCCGCCGGCATACAGGCGGTCCATGCTGTCCGAAAGGTGCGGCGTGACCATCTTCGCGAATGCCGCGACCAGCCGCGGATCGGGGCGTTGCGGGATTTCGAGAATGCGCATGGCGCCAGTGTACCGCCGGCGCGCCGCGGTACGACGCTTGCGTACCGCAAAGGGTGCGACCCAATCTCAAGCTGGAGCTCTGCTGCGTCCTGGTGCGGCCCTTCGGCGCCGCGTTCCAGACGCTGCAGCGCGGCAGCGGGCCCGCCCTCACGCTGCGCGCGCTGCGCGAGCCGGAGCTGCTCGCCTGGTGCAGCGACCCCGACCTCGAGCTGCGGCCGGAGCAGGTGCGGGCGGCATTGGCGCGCGGCGACGTGTGCCTGGGCGCGCTCGACGGCGCGAAGCTGGTGGGCTACGTGTGGCTCGCCTTCGACCCGGCGCCGCATACCGGGGGCGTGCACGTGGACTTCCATCCGGCCGGGCGCTACTCCTACAAGAAGTTCGTGCGGCCGGCTTATCGCGGGCGGCGCGTCGCGCACGCGCTCAATGCACTGGCCGATGCGCCGGTGTTCCGGCGCGACCGGCAGTTCACGTTGAGCTTCGTACACCTGAAGAACCGCGCCTCGCTGCGCTCGGCCCGGCGCAGCGGCTCGCAGCCGGTCGGGTACGCCGCCCTGCTGCGCTGCGGTCGCCGCCTGTTGCCGTTCAGCTCACCCGGCGCGCGCCGCTACGGCTTCCGTTTCCTGAGCAGCGCATCCAGCCGCGGATAGACGCGGCGCGCGTTGCCTTCGAAGATCTTCGTGCGCTGCTCGGCGCTCAGCGTTTTGACCTGGTCGATGTAGCGCTTGGTGTCGTCGTAGTAGTGGCCGGTTTCCGGGTCGATGCCCTTCACCGCGCCGACCATCTCCGAGGCGAACAGGATGTTGTCGACCGGGATCACCTTGGTCAGCAGCTCGATGCCCGGTAGGTGGTACACGCAGGTATCGAAGAACACGTTCTTCAGCAGGTGCTCGCCGAGCAGTGGGCGCTTCATCTCCTGCGCGAGGCCGCGGTAGCGTCCCCAGTGGAACGGCACCGCGCCGCCGCCGTGCGGGATGACCAGCTTCAGCGTGGGGAAATCCCTGAACAGGTCGCCCTGGATGAGCTGCATGAACGCCGTGGTGTCGGCATTGAGGTAATGCGCGCCGGTGGCGTGGAACGCCGGATTGCACGACGACGAAACGTGGACCATGGCCGGCACTTGCAGCTCGCACAGCTTCTCGTACAGCGGATACCACCAGTGGTCGGTCAGCGGCGGATCGGTCCAGTAGCCGCCCGAGGGATCGGGGTTCAGGTTGACGCCGACGAAGCCCAGCTCCTTCACCATGCGCTCGAGCTCCGGGATGCAGCTCTTCGGCTCGACGCCGGGAAACTGCGGCAGCTGGCCGACGCCGGCGAAGTTGTCCGGCAACAGCCGGCAGATGCGGTGGATGAGGTCGTTGCACAGGCGCGTCCACTCCAGGCTCACCGCGGCGGTGCCCACGTGGTGCGCCATGCCCGAAGCGCGCGGCGAGAACACGGTGAGGTCGCCGCCGCGCTCCTTCTGCAGCTTGAGCTGCGGCTGCACGCTTTGCACCAGCACCTCGTCGGCGATGCCCAGCTCCGCGGAAGCGGGCCGGCGCGCGGCGTCGGCGAGGCCGGCGAGCTGCCGGTCGCGGAACTGCTGCAGCGCCGGCGGCTCGGTCGTGTAATGACCGTGGATATCGATGATCACGAAGCGCGCACGGCCTTCCAGTGGCCCGCGCTGCGGCCCTTGACCGTGCCGCTCATCTCCCGGCCCTTGACCCGGCCCTCGTAGCGGTTCATGCCGGCGGTAAAGGTAATGCGCTGGCCCGACAGGCGCGCATGCGCGATCGGCACGCTCTGGCCGTGGGCGGTCAGGGTGCCGCTCAGCCTGCGGAAGTCCTGCTCCAGTCGCAGATCGCCCTCGGGAAGGCGCCAGGTGCCCGCCACCTTTGCCGGCACGATATAGAGGTAGGCGGTGCACCAGCTGGTGCAGTTGCCCCCGAGCCTGCCGGTTTCCTCGGCTTCCCAGCCGTCGATCTCATAGCCGTTGGTCACGATTCGCGAGCCGGGGCGCAGGCCGAGGAACTTGGACTTGAGCTTGCGCATGTTGTCCGGCAGGAGGAACAAGGCAAGCACCGTGGCACGCGAGATATCCGCCTCGAACATGTCGCCTTGCACGAACTTCGCCCGGTCGGCCACGCCTTCGCGCGCGGCGATGCGCTGGGACAACGCCACCATGTCCGGGTTGTACTCGACGCCGAGCGCCTGCGCGCCGCGCTTGGCCGCGGCGATCACGTTGCGGCCGTCGCCCGAGCCCAGGTCGATCACGTAATCCTTCGCCGTGACGCGTGCCATGTCGAGCATCTTCTCCACCAGCTCGGGCGGGGTGGGCACCCAGATGACGTCCTTTCCCGGCTGCCCGGAATACGGCTCGAACTCGGCGGCAAAGACATGACCCGCCACAAAACAAAGACCTACGATGAGTGCGCGCATTTCAATCCAATCGGACTCCGGCAGTGCGAATGACCGAGGCCCAGCGCTCGGTCTCGCGCTTCATGTAATCGGCGGTCTGCGCCGGGGTGAGGCCCATGGGCTCGGCGGACAGATCGCTCAGTCGCTTCAGGACTTCGGGTTGCTGCAAGGCTTCGGCCACACCGGCGGACACCTTCTGCGCGATGGACTGCGGCGTTCCGGGCGGCGCCACGATGCCGAACCAGGCGACCGCCTCGAAGCCGGGCAGGCTCTCGGCCAGCGCCGGCACCCCGGGCAGCCCGGGGAAGCGCTTGGCGCTTGCCACGGCGAGCGCCTTCAGCTTGCCCGAGCGCACGTGCGGCAGTGACACGCCGAGGTTGTCGCACATCATTTCCACCTGGCCCCCGAGCAGGTCGGCGAGCGCGGGCGCGGTTCCCTTGTACGGTATGTGGGTGATCTTCAGGTCCCCGGCCATGGACTTGAACAGCTCGGCGGTAAGGTGCGAGGTGCTGCCGCTGCCCTGCGAGGCGTAGTTCAGCTTGCCGGGATTCGCCTTGGCCAGCGCGATCAGCTCCTGCACCGTGCCGACGTTGGTCTTCGGGTGCACCAGCAGCACGTTCGGGATGGCGCCGATCACCGACACCGGCACGAATTTCTCGGCGTCGTAGGACAGATTCTTGTAGAGCGACTTGTTGATGACCAGCGGCGGCGGCGGCGCCGAAAGCAGCGTATAGCCGTCGGGCTCGGCGCGAAACACCAGGTCCGCGCCGATGTTGCCGGCCGCGCCGGGCCGGTTCTCCACGATGACCGGCTGGCCCCAGCGCGCCGACAGCCTTTCGGCCACCGCGCGCGGCATCAGGTCGGCGCTGCCGCCGGCCGGAAACGGCACCACGATGCGCACCGCCTTCGTGGGCCATTCCTGCGCCTGGGCCGACGCGGCGCACAGCGCCAGGACGAACAGCAGAATGCGTTGCACGAAGCTCCTCCTCGCGCTCATTATAATCAGGCGGCGCTCAGTTCCACTCGCGCCGCAGGCTGAGCGACACTTCGGTGCGGCCGTACTCATGCACCGGGATATCCGAGCCGTGGCGCGTGCGCGAAACCTGCGGCCGCAGAAACCAGCCGTCGGTGAGCTGCCAGGACACGCCGAGCGCGAGATCCACCTGGCGGTCGTGCCGGCGCAGGGCGAAGTCCGGATTCACCGTGGCGTAGCGCGAATACAGGAGAGCGAGGCTGGCGTAGCCCTCGACTCCCGGCAGCAAAACGCGCTGCAAACCGGCGCTCGCGCCGTAGATGCGCCGGTCGCCGTCGGCGCGGCCGGCGACCGCATTGTCCAGCCCCAGGTAGACGCCGGCGAACCCGATCTTGCGGGAGGCTGGGTCGAACACGTAGGCCGCGCTGGCCGAGAGCACCACGAGGTCGGAGCTGTTGGCCGCCTCCTCCTGGCGATAGCGGATGCGGTAGCCCTGGGCGCCGACGCCCACCTGGGCGTAGTCGCCCAAGCTGCGGCGCCACTCCACGGCGCCCGACTGCATGCGCCGGTAGCCGGCGTGATCGAGCTCGTAGTCGTTGTGGCGCAACGCGTACTGCACGCTGTCGCGCAGGTCGAGCCGCTGATGCAGGACGGCGTGCAGGTCGGCGGTGCGCGAGTCGAAGCGGTCGAGCTTTGCATGGGCGCGCGTCTGCAGCTCCGCGCCCAGCGTCGCGGCAAGCACCGGCGAGAGCGGTTGCGCGTACTCCACGCCGGCACCCAACGCGGCAAAGCGGTCGCGCTCCTGCAGAAACGCCCGGTCGATGAGGAAATCGCCGCCCAGGCTGGGCACGAAGATATTGGCCTGCGCCGTGGCGACGCTCGCATTGCTGTCGTGCCCGAGCCCCGCCTCGGCGTATCCGGACCATCCGGCCGCCCGCAGCGCGGCGCCCGTCTGCCCGCTCATTTTCTCCTCGTACTGGGCCGCCAGGGCGCGCACTTCGGCCGGCGGATTCCCCCCGAGGAGGAACCGCAGCTCGCGCCGCGCTCGCTCATAGTCGCCCAAGGCATGGAAGGCGCGCACCAGCTCGAGCCGCGCGGTGGTATTGCCGGGCTCCACCACCACCACGCGCTCGAGCGCGAACGTCGCGAGATTCGGCCGCCCGGAGTCGGTGGCCGCGATGGCGAGCGCAAGGTCGAAGTCGGGCCGCCCGGCATACTGCTTCTCGAGGGGCGAAAGCAGGCGCCACGCTTGCTCGGGGTTGCCTTCGCGGATGAGGACCTGCGCGCGCTCAATGGCGGACGGCAGCGCGGACGGCAGTGAGGCCTGCGCGCGGCTTGCCTCGCCGGTAGCGGCGAGCACGATGCTTAGCAGTGCCGCTGGTACCCAGCGCACTCGGTTCCCCTTCTTATATTGGCGGGAGGATTATGTCATTCGAAAAACGAAAGCGGCC
>DATACE010000339.1:0-8147 GCA_036259215.1 Burkholderiales bacterium
CCGTGGGCGAATCGAGCTCCACGGAAATCGACTTCGCGCCGCCAATGCGCGCGCGACGGGTTTTCTCCCAAGCGGCCCGCGACTGGCCCTTGGGCGTGTTGAAGTTCTTGGCGTAATGGGAAAGGTAGGCGTCCACGTCGCGGTTGGACCACGCTTGCGCCCAGGCGTTTACCGCCTTCAGAACTTCCGCCGAGGGGTCGGGGGCCGGCGCCGGCTTGGGCTTTTCGACCGCCTGCGGCTTCTGCGCCACCGCCTGCGGCGGCTGCGCGGGCGCCGCAGCGACCAGAACCGCGGGTCCGCGGGCGATCTCGCGCACCAGCGAGAGCTTGTTCTGCGCGCCGGTGTTGGTCTTGTCGAGCTGCAGCGCCTTGTCGTAGGCCTGGCTGGCGAGCTTCGCGTACACGTCGCCCAGGTTCTCGTAGGCCGTGGCATAGCTCGGATGGGTGCGGATCGACTGCTCGAGGGCGGCGCGCGCCTTCTCGTACTGGCCCTGCGCCGCATAGATCACGGCAAGATTGTTGTAGGGCTCCGGAAGCTCCGGGAAGTCCTGCGTGAGCTTGCTGAAAATCTCGATGGCTTCCTTCGTGCTGCCCTGCTCGGTGAGGATGACCGCCTTGAGAAAGCGCGCCTGCGGGTCCCGCGGCTTGGCAGCGAGCACCTTGTTGACGCGCTCGAGCGCCTGCGGGCGCTGGCCCGCCTGGAGCAGCTGGTTTGCTTCCTGCAAGTCGTCGGCGAGCGCTGGGGCGCCGGCGAGCAGGGCCCATGCGGCGAGCGCGAAAAGACCCCGCCTGAGCGTGGACCGCGAGGCGTCGGAATTCTGCATTGTGTTATATTTTCAAGGCCCTACGAAAGGTCGAATTCTATCCTAAAGATCTACAACAGCCTAGGCAGGGCAAAGCAGGATTTCGTTCCCCTTCAGCCCCCGGCCGTACGCATGTACGTCTGTGGCATGACGGTCTACGACTATTGCCACCTCGGCCATGCCCGCGTGCTGGTGGTGTTCGACCTGGTGCGGCGCTGGCTGCGCCAGAGCGGGTTTCGCGTGACGTATGTCCGCAACATCACGGACATCGACGACAAGATCATCCGCCGTGCCGCCGAGAACGGCGAGACGGTGGCGGCGCTGACCGGGCGCTTCATCCGCGCCATGGACGAAGATGCCGCCGCCCTGGGCGTGGAGAAGCCCGACCACGAGCCGCGCGCCACGCAATACGTTCCGCAGATGCTCGCGCTGATCGACGAATTGAGTGAAAGAAAGCTGGCCTACGCGGCCTCCTCGGGCGACGTGAACTACGCAGTACGGCGCTTTCCGGGCTACGGCAAGCTGTCGGGCAAGTCGCTGGACGAGTTGCGGGCGGGGGAGCGGGTGGAGGTCGATGCCTCGAAGGAGGACCCGCTCGACTTCGTGCTGTGGAAGCGCTCCAAGCCCGAGGAGCCCAACTGGCCCTCACGCTGGGGCGAGGGCCGGCCGGGCTGGCACATCGAGTGCTCGGCCATGGCGCGTACCCTGCTCGGCGAGCAGTTCGACATCCATGGCGGCGGCCAGGATCTGCAGTTTCCGCACCATGAGAACGAAATCGCGCAATCCGAGGGCGCCATGGGAATCGACTCCGGAAAGTCCTTCGTCCGGTACTGGATGCACAACGGCTTCGTGCGCGTCGACGAGGAGAAGATGTCCAAGTCGCTGGGCAACTTTTTCACCGTGCGCGAGGTGCTCAAGAAATACGACGCCGAAGTGGTGCGATTTTTCATCCTGCGCGCGCACTATCGCAGCGCCCTCAACTATTCGGACGCGCACCTGGAGGACGCGAAAGGCGCGCTTACGCGCCTTTATACGGCCTTGAAGGACGACGACGGCGAGGCGAAGCTGGACTGGACCGAAGCGCACGCCCGGCGCTTCAAGGAAGCGATGGACGACGACTTCGGCACGCCGGAGGCGATGGCAGTGCTCTTCGACCTCGCGACGCGCATCAATGCCGGCGACAAGACCCTCGCCCGGCAGCTGCGCGGCCTGGGCGGGGTGCTGGGCCTGCTGCAGCGCGATGCGCGCGCCTTCCTGCAAGGCGGCGCCGCCGAAGGCTGGATCACCGAGGCCATTGAAGCGCGCGCCGCGGCGCGCAAGCGCAAGGATTTCGCAGAAGCCGACCGCATTCGCGACACGCTGCTTGACAAGGGCATCGTCCTCGAAGATGTTGGCGGACGCACCACCTGGCGCCGCAAATAGCTTGTCCCCGACCCCACGCACCCTCGCATGAGCCCCTTCGAGCTGGCCGAGCCCAGGACGCTTTCCCAAGCCCTGGATCTGCTGGACGGCGAAGGCGCGCGGCCGCTTTCGGGCGGCACGGCGCTCATGCTGATGATGAAGGCGGGCGTATTTCGCCCGCGGCGGCTGGTTTCGCTCGCCAAGCTGAAGCTCGAAGGCATCGAGCCGGCCGCGGATGGCGGGCTGCGCATCGGTGCCATGACGACGCTTCGCGCGCTCGAGCGCTCGGACCAGGCCTTCCCCGTGCTCAAGAGGACGCTGCGTACTCTCGCCAACGTGCGCGTGCGCAACGTGGCGACCGTGGGCGGGGCGCTGGCGCACGCCGATCCGCATATGGATCTGCCGCCGCTGCTCAGCGCGCTGGGCGCGCGCGTGGCCATCGCGGGTCCCGGCGGCGGGCGCAGCGTGCCGGTTGAGGCGCTCTACGCCGGCTATCTCGAGAACACGCTGAAGGGCAACGAGCTCATCACGCACCTCGACCTGCCGCCGCTGGGCAAGCGGCGCGCCGCGTACCTGAAATGCACCACGCGCTCGGCCGACGATTGGCCCTCGCTCGGCGTGGCGGTGATGCTCGACGGCGACGAGGCGCGGCTTTTCATCAGCGCGGCCACCGACCGGCCCACGCGCCTGGCGGCGGCCGAAAGCATCCTGAAGACCGGAGACGTGAAACGCGCGGCCGAAGCGGCCGCCGAGGAAGTGCACATCGAGGGCGACCTGCACGGCTCGGCGGCGTACAAGAAGCAGCTGATCCGCGTATACCTTGCCAGGGCGGTGCATGAAGCGCGCAACGCAGTCCACTGAGACGCCGCAGGTCGGGCGCTCGGTCCCGCGCCTGGAGTCGTGGCTGAAGGTCACCGGCCGTGCCGAGTACGTGCACAACCTGCGCCTGCCCGGAATGCTGTATGGAAAGATCTTTCGCAGCACGGTGGCGCACGGCCGGATCCGGCGCATCGACGTGTCGGCGGCCCAGGCGGCAGGCGGTGTCTACCGCGTAGTGACCGGGGAGGACATCCGCCAGCTGATACCCGAGCCGTACTTCGGCCCGGCGTTTCACGACCAGCCGATCCTCGCGCTGGACAAGGTGCGCTACGTGGGCGAGCCGGTCGCGGTGGTGCTCGCTTCCGACCCGCATGTGGCGGAGGAAGCGGCGCACTTGATCGTCGCCCAGTACGACGAGCTCCCGGCGGTATACGACGAGGTCGAGGCGATGACCTCCGAGGCCATCGTGCACGATACGCTCAAGCCGGCGGGCACCTTCCCGGACCTGAAGCACGTGAAAGGCAAGAGCGGCACCAACGTGGCGCTCGACTTTCATCTGCGCCGCGGCGACGCGCCGGCCGCGCTGAAAAAGGCCGAGCGCGTCTTCGAGCACCGCTTCCACACCCAGCAGGTGATGCACACGCCGCTCGAGCCGCTGGTGTCGGTGGCCGAGTCCACCGAGAGCTCGCTCACCATCCATACCGCGTCGCAGAGCCCGTCGTTCGTGCGCATCGAGGTGGCGCGCCTGCTCGGCTGGCCGGAGAACCGTATCCGCGTGCGGGTGCCGTTCCTGGGCGGCGGCTTCGGCGCCAAGCTGTACATCAAGCTGGAGGCGCTGGTTTCCGCGCTTTCGCTGCTTACCGGCCGCCCGGTCAAGGTATCGCTCACGATGGAGGAGCAGTTCTTCACCATCACCAAGCATCCCACCACCTTCCGCATCAAGACCGGGGTGACGCGCGACGGGCGCATTACCGCGCGCGAGTGCGAAGTGTGGTGGAACGGAGGCGCCTACGCCGACATCGGCCCTCGCGTGACGCAGAAGTCGGGCTTTACCGCGCCGGGGCCCTACGACATCGAACACGTGCTGATCGACTCGTATTCGCTCTATACGAACCGGCCGCCCGCCGGCGCGCTGCGCGGCTTCGGCATTCCGCAGCTGGTGTGGGCCTACGAAAGCCACATGGACATCATGGCGCGCGAGCTGGGCCTCGACCCGATCGCCTTTCGCCGCAAGAACCTGCTGCGCGACGGCCGCCCGCAGGCTACCGGCACGGTGCTGCGCGACGTCGCGCTCGATAAGGTCCTCGACCGGCTCGCCGTGCTGATGGACTGGGAAAAGCCGTTCGACCGCGGCAACGGCACGCTGCGCAGGGGCCGGGGCATTGCCATCGGCTTCAAGGCCTGCGTGTCGCCTACTACCTCGCTCGCCGCGGTGAACGTCAGCGCCGACGGCAGCTGCACGGTGTATTGCAGCACCGCGGACATGGGGCAGGGGTCCGACACCGCGATGGCGCAGATCGCCGGCGAGGTGCTGCACATGGCGGCCGAGTCCATCCGCGTGGTTCATTCTGACACCGACGTCACGCCCTACGACATGGCGACGCTTGGCTCCCGCTCGCTGTTCCACATGGGCAACGCCGTCAAGCTGGCCGCCGAAGAGGCCAGGGACAAGCTGGATGTCCTCAGGAAGGAGCTCGGCTTGGCTGCTGACGCGGAAATCGGTGACATCTTCAAGAAAAAGTACGGCATGCAGGCGGGCAACGTGGTGGGCACCGGCAGCTATATTCCGACCTACAAGTCGCCCGATGCCAACGGCCTGACCGACAACGCGACGCCGTTCTGGATGGTGGGCGCGACCGGGGTCGAGCTCGAGGTCGACACCGAGACCGGGCGCGTGCGCGTCACGCGCATGGTGAACGTCGGCGACGTGGGCACGCCGATCAACCCGAAGATCGTCGAGACGCAGCTCTCGGGCGCCTCCATCATGCAGCTGGGCTTCACCCTGCTGGAGAAGATGGAGTTCGACGGCAACGGGCAGCTGCGCAACGCCTCGCTCGCCGAGTACCGCATCCCGGGCTTTCTCGACGTCCCGGCGAGCCTGACCAGCGAGGCAGTGGTCGCCGAGCAGAGGTCCGGCCCGTTCGGCGGCAAGGGGGTGGGCGAGACGGGCACCTTCGGGGTGTCGCCCGCCATCGCCAACGCGTTGCACGACGCGGTGGGCGTGCGGATCACGTCACTGCCGATCAGCGCCGAGGCGGTGTTCGAGGGCTTGCAGGGCTTGCGCGCATGAGGCGCGAGATCCGCTTCCGCCTGAACGGCGAGCCGGTGAGCGCCCAGGTGGCGCCGCACGAAACCCTGGTCGAGGTGCTGCAGGACGCGTTCGGGCTCTACGGCGCCCGCGAGAGCTGCGCGCAGGGCCTGTGCGGTTGCTGCACGCTGCTCGTCAACGGTCGCGCGGTGTCGGGCTGCCTGTATCTCGCCAGCCTGGCGCAGGACGCCGAAGTGCGGACCGTAGAAGAGGGCAAGGCCCTGGACGCGGTCCAGCAGGCGTTCATCGAGGCCTCCGCCTTCCAGTGCGGCTTCTGCACGCCGGGATTCGTGCTGATGACGCGCCAGCTGCTGGACGAGATCCCGAATCCCACCGACGACGACATCAAGCACTACCTGTCGGGAAACCTGTGCCGCTGCGCGGCGTACCCGGAAATCATCGAGGCGGTGAAGCTCGCCGCACGCAAAAGGAATCCATCATGAAGGGCTTTTTCGCCGCATTGCTGTTCGCAATCTCTTTCTCGTCATTTTCCCAGGAGTATCCGGGCAAGCCGATCCGCGTGCTGGTGCCGTTCGCGCCCGGCGGCGCGGTCGATACCAGCGCCCGCGTGCTGACGCAGGCGATGTCGCAGCGCCTGGGCTGGCAGTTCGTGATCGAGAACCGCCCGGGCGGCAATGGCTTCATCGCCACCACGGCGGTCGCGAAGGCGGCGCCCGACGGCTACACGCTGCTCATGGCGCACACCGGCGAGTTCGCCGTGAACCCGGCGCTGTTCAGCGAAGTGCCGTACGAGCTCGAGCGCGATTTCTCGCCCATCACCATGGTGAGCGACGCGCCGATGCTCTACCTCGCCAATGCGCAGGCGCCTTTCAACACTTTTCAGGAACTGGTCGCCGCGGCCAAGGCCAGGCCCGGCGCCATCACGTTCTCCTCCGCGGGCAACGGCAGCATCAATCATCTGGCCGGCGAATGGCTGGCGCAGGCCGCCGGCATCAAGCTGCTGCACGTGCCCTACAAGGGCGGCGCGCCCGCGGCGCAGGCGGTAGCCGCGGGCGATGTGCATTTCGGCGTGATGGCGGTGCCCGGCGCGATGGCCCACATAAAGTCCGGCCGCGGCAAGGTGGTGGGCATCACCACGGCGAAGAAGTCGCCGCTCGAGCCTTCGTGGGCAACGCCGCGCGATGCCGGCATCGCCGACCTCGACGCTTCGATCTGGGTGGGACTGTTCGCGCCGAAGGGCACCGCGCCGGCGGTGATCGACCGGCTCAATCGTGAAGTGCGCACCACGCTCGCCGACGCTGAGGTCAAGAAGCGCTTCGTCGACACCGGCGCCGAGGCGATCGGCATGACGCCCGCCGAATTCCTGGCGCGCATCAAAAGCGATGCCGAACGCTACCGGCGCGTGGTGCAGCAGGCCGGCGTGAAGCCCGGCTAAGGACGGATCAGGCGGCCGTCGGACGTGATCTGCACGCGGTCGCCTACCAGCAGGGCGCGCGTGTCCTGCACCAGCGTCTGGATAGTGCCGTCGTCCATGCGCAGGGTCAGGCGATAGGGGCCGGGCACCGGCGCGGCGGTGCCGCCAGCGGCCGCCGAGGCAGGCAGCGTTATCAGGCCGATCGACTCGATGATCCCCGTGCCCGGCCGGTAACTGCCGGGCTGCAGCGTGGCGAGCGCCACCGGGGTGGAGGCCGATGAGGGCGCGGGGGTAGTTACAACCGGGGGCGCCGTGGTGACGGGCGCCGGAACGGACGCGGGCTCCTCGTAGCTTGCGCAGGCGGCCAGGCCGGCGGCGAGAAGGGCGGCTGAGGCGGCTAAAGCGGCGGTTCGGATTGCCATGGCGATCTCCAGAAGTTGGTCGCCATCAGCGCAGCAATCTTCGTTCCCGAAATGAATTCGGCTCTGACCCCGGTTCCGTTTCGGGCTCTGACCCCGATTTAGCCTTCGAAGAACTCCTTCACCTTGTCCAGCCAGCCCTTGGCGCGCGGATTGTGCCGGCCGCTGTCTTCCTGGGCGATCGCGTCGAACTCGCGCAGCAGCTGGCGCTGGCGCTCGGTAAGGGCAACCGGCGTTTCGACCACCACGTGGCAGAAGAGGTCTCCGGGCACCTGGCTGCGCACGCCCTTGATGCCCTTGTTCTTCAGCCGGAAGGTCTTGCCGCTTTGCGTCTCGGCCGGCACGCGGATGCGCGCCGAGCCGTCGAGCGTCGGGATCTCGATCTCCCCGCCGAGCGCGGCGGTGGTGATGGAAATCGGCATCTCGCAATGCAGGTCGTCGTGGTCGCGCTGGAACACCGGGTGCTGCTTGATGTGGACCTGGACGTAGAGGTCTCCCGGCGGTCCGCCGTTCACGCCGGGCTCGCCTTCGCCGGAAAGCCGCACGCGGTCGCCCTCGTCGACGCCGGCGGGGATTTTCACCGCCAGCGTCTTCTGCAGCTTGACGCGCCCGCTGCCGGAGCATGCGTTGCACGGATTGGGGATCACGCTGCCGCTGCCGTGGCTGCGCGGGCAGGTCTGTGCGATGGAAAAGGGCCCTTGCGACACGCGCACCTGCCCCGCGCCGCGGCAGGTCGGGCAGGTCGCCGGCTGCGTGCCGGCCTTGGCGCCGGTGCCCCGGCAAATGTCGCACACCGCAGTGGCGGGAATGCGGATCTTGGTCTCGAAGCCGTGCGCCGCCTGCTCGAGGCAGATCTCGAGGTTGTAGCGCAGGTCGGCGCCGCGAAACACGGTGGAGCGGCCGCCGCGCCCGCCACCGAAGATGTCGCTGAAAATGTCGCTGAAAATGTCGCCGAAGCCGCCCATGCCGCCGGCGCCCGCGGCCGCCTGCGGGTCGACGCCGGCGTGGCCGAACTGGTCGTAG
>DATACE010000340.1:0-8310 GCA_036259215.1 Burkholderiales bacterium
CGAAGTACTGGACCAGCTTTCCGTCCGCTGCGGCGACATGGCAGTTGTGGCGCACCCCCGCGGCGAACTTCTGCAGAATGAGCGAGCCGGCGTCCGCGTCGCGCGAAACCGCGGCGAGGAACGGCTCGAATTGCGCCGCGCTCGCGAAAATGAGCGCCTTGCGCTCCAGGACCTGCCCGGCCGAGTCCTTGGGCTTCACTACCACCGGAAAGCCCATGGCGAGCGCGCGCTCGCGCCAGTCCTGGGCGCTGGTAAAGCGCGCCCACGCCACCGCGGGAATGCCCAGCGTCGGTGCGAGATCGTACAGGGCGCCCTTGTCGAAGCAGCGGCCCACCGTCGCGAATTCCGGGTTCACCCAGGTGGCGAGCGGCTCCAGCCGCGGCCCGGCATCCAGCAGCCGCCGCAGCTGCGATTCGCCGATGGTGAAGACGAAGTCCGGGCGCTCGTTGCGCAGGAAGGCTTCCAGGCTGTTGCAAAAGCGCTGCGGCGAGGCATTGTCGTAGACCCACACGTCCGATACATAGCGCGACAGCGTGCTCGAGCTGCGCGGGTCGTCGGTCCCGAGGGTGACCTCGAAGCCCGCCCGGCCAAGCGAGCGCACCACGGTAACGGTCTGCCGGTAGTCTCCCAGGACCAGCACGCGTCCGTACCCCAGCTGCGGTCCCAGCCTCATGGGCGCTTATCGTGCGGCGCGCGTGTTGCACGCCTCCCCGGGCGTCGGGCGCCGCCCGGGCGCCGTTAGGACTAGGGGCGGCCGAAAAGCAGCATGGCGGAGGAAGCGGCCGCCAAAAGCGACAGGGCAAGAATCACCGCGCCCGAGGCGCGCGGGAATGCCTCGACGAGGCGGTCGAGCGGTGGGTGCAGGGCGTCGCCCGCGATCTCGAGCTCGCGGGTGGAATACCAGTGGTTGGCGCGCGCCTCGACCCGCCGCCACGCCTTGGGAAAGAACAGCAGCATCACGCCGGTGGCCACCGCGGCGAGGCTGCCCAGCACGAGAAACCAGCGCACGGCTTCCAGCAGCATGCCGAGCAGCGAAGCGCGCCCATCCGCCTTGAGCAGCCCGGCCACCGCGGCCGGGTCCAGCCGGCCGAGCAGGATGGCGGCCGAGAACGCGCCCATGCCGATCAGCACCGCGCCGAACCAGCGCGTGCCGGAAGCCGCCGGCGCCACCTGCCGCGGCACCTCCAGGGGCCGCAGCGCCTGCCGGGCCGACACCCAATGGTTCATCAGATGGATGAAGGGCAGCATCAGCCTTGCCTTGAGCAGCAGGCCGGCGCCCAGGACGAGGCCGAGCAGGCTGCCGACGAAAAAGAAGACGATGACCGTGGTGAGGACGAGCTGGGTGACGAGCGAGCCGCCGGACATGGTTGTTTTTCTCCTCCGGTTCAGGTGACGTCTATATTAGCGCCTCCGAGCCACGCGTGCCCCTGCGCGTACAGGCGCTCGACTTGCGCGCCGCGCAGCTGCGGCATGTCGGGCTTCACCTGGAAGCCCAGCCGCGTCTGCAGGTAGGCAAGGTGCCGGTAACCCTCGGGAAAGCGCGCGAGCAGCGCGGCATCGAGCACGAGGCGGGCGGCGGGGTCCACCGGGTCCATGCGGTCTTTCTCGTAGATCGGCTGGCGGCGCGCGATGGCCCAGCGCCCGGCCCGTTTCTCGAAGAAATCGTAGAAGCGCCCCGTGCACACCACGTCGACGGCGATGCCCTCGACGCTGCCGCGCTGGCTGATGGTCATCTTGGTCTGGGCGATGGCGCGCGCGCCGGCCAGATCGACGCTCGAGCCGCCGAGGAAGTGCAGGATGCTTACGCCCTTGTCGAAGCCGGCGCGGCTCACCTCGATGAACTCGCGCGCCGGCCCCTGGAACCAGGTGGCCGACATCCAGCCGTCGTCGTGCCAGACGGTGCGAAAGCGCTCCCAGTCGCCGGCGTCGCGCCAGATCGCCCAGTCGTGGACGACCTGCACGATCGCGATGCGCTCCTCGCTCAGTCGGCTTTCGCGCCGGAGGCCTGGACGATCTTGCGCCACTTCACGATCTCGTCGCGCAGGAACTTGTCGAACTGGTCGACCGACATGCCCATGGCGATGGTGCCCTGCTTGAGCCAAGCCGCCTTGGTCTCTTCCGAGCCGATGATCCGGTTCACCTCGGCGTTCACTTTCTCCAATACCGCGCGCGGCGTCTTGGCCGGGGCCATCAGGCCCAGCCAGATGCCGGACTCGTAGCCCGGCACCCCCGCCTCCGACACCGTCGGAATGTCCGGGGTGACCGGCGAGCGCTTGCTGCCCGAGGTGGCGAGCGCCTTCACCTTGCCGGCGCGCGCATGGTTCGCCATGGTGGGCACGGCATCGAACATCATCTGCACCTGCCCGCCGAGCACGGCGGCGCGCGCCTGGTCGCTGCCCTTGTGCGGGATGTGCACCAGGTCGACGCCGGCCATCGTCTTGAAGAGCTCGCCCGCCATGTGGTAGGGGGTGCCGTTTCCGGAGGAGGCATAATTGAGCTCGCCGGGCTTCGATTTGGCGAGCGCGATGAACTCCTTCAGGTTGCTAGCCGGCACCGAGGTCGGCACCACCATGAGCAGATCCGAATAGCTCACCCCGGTGATGGGCGCAAAGTCGCGCATCAGCTCGAAAGGCTTCTTGGTGATCAGCGTCTCGTTCACCGTGTGCGTGTTGGACATCATGAGCAGGGTGTGGCCGTCGGGCTCCGACTTGGCCACCACGTCGGTGCCGACGATCGAGCCGCCGCCGGGGCGGTTTTACACCACCACCGGCTGGCCCAGGGCATCGGACAGCTTCGCCGCAAGGTAGCGGCCGTAGACGTCGGCCGAGCCGCCGACGCCGTAGGGCACGATGATCTTCACCGGCCGCGACGGATAGGCCTGCGACCAGGCCGAAGCGCCGAACGAAAGCAGAAGTAATGCAGCAAGCGCGCGAATCATGTCCTCCTCCTCATTAGAATCTCGGCGATGAGCATACTCGTCACCGGCGCGGCCGGCTATATCGGTTCTGCACTGGTCCGCGCCCTGGGTCCCGCAGGCGTCATCTCAACGGACCAGGCGGCCCCGGCTGCGCTCATCGGCAACCTCGCCTACCCGAAGTTCGCCCGCTCGCTCATCACCCCCGAGGTCGGCGTGGTATTCCACCTCGCCTCGCTCGTCTCCGGCGGGGCGGAGCAGAACTTCGAGCTCGGCACCAAGGTGAATCTGGACGCCACGCGCGATCTGCTCGAAGCGTGCCGGCTCGGCGGCCATTGCCCGAAATTCGTGTTCGCCTCGTCGATCGCGGTATACGGCGGGGTGGACGAGATCGACGACGCCACGCCGCCCGCGCCGCGCCTGTCCTACGGGGCGCAGAAGCTCATCTGCGAGATCCTGATCGACGACTACTCGCGGCGCGGCTACGTCGATGGGCGCTCGCTGCGCCTGCCCACCGTGATGGTGCGCCCCGGCGGCGCGAACACCGCGGTGTCGGGCTGGGCGAGCGCGATCATCCGCGAGCCGCTCGCCGGACGCGACTACGTCTGCCCGGTGCGGCCCGACACTACCATGGCCTGCATTTCGGTCGACAGGGTGGTGCAATCGCTGATCCACGCGGCGCGACTCGAGATGACGTCGAGAAGCCGCAGCGTGCTGCTTACCGGCATTCCGGTCACCGCCCAGGCGATGTGGGACGCCGTGCGGGAGCGGGCGAAAGGCCGGGTGCGGTTCGCGCCCGATCCCGCCATCCAGGCGATCATGGATGCGGTGCCCAAGGCGACGCGCTCGGCGCGCGCCGCCCAGCTCGGCTTTACCCACAGCCGGGACATCCAGGAAATCGTGCGCGAGTATGAAGAAGCTGCCGTCGCGCATCACGGTTGAGGGGCTCGACCGCGCGCCGCACCGCGCTTTCCTGCGCGCGCTGGGGTTGTCGCAGGCCGACCTCGGCAAGCCGTTCGTCGGCGTGGCGTCCACCGACGGGCGCGTGACGCCGTGCAATGCGCTGCTCGGCGAGCTCGCGCGCGACGCCTGCGCCGCGGTGCGCGAGGCGGGCGGCGTGCCGTTTGATTTCGCCTCGGTGTCGGTGGCCGACTCGATGTCCATGAACCACGCGGGCATGCGCTACTCGCTGCTTTCGCGCGAGCTCATCGCCGACGGCGTGGAGGCCGTGGCCCGCGGCCACGCCTACGACGCGCTGGTCGCCTTCGCCGGCTGCGATAAGACGCTGCCCGGGATGATGATGGCGATGGTGCGCCTCAACCTGCCGGCGGTATTCGTCTACGGCGGCGCCGCTCTCCCCGGGCGCTGGCGCGGGCGCGACGTCACCGTGCTGGACACCTACGAGGCGGTCGGCGCGGTGCTTGCCGGCGACCTCACGGAGGTCGATCTGCACGCGCTCGAGGTGGCCTGCATTCCCACGCTGGGCTCCTGCCCCGGACAGTTCACCGCGAACACCATGGCGATGGTTTCCGAAACGCTCGGCCTTGCGCTCCCTGGATCCGCGACCCTCCCGGCCGTTGCTGCGGAAAGAAGGTCCCTGTCAAGGGCGGCGGGAGAGGCGGTCATGCGTCTCGTGAGCCACGGCGGGCCGCTGCCGCGCGAGCTGGTGACCCGAAAGTCGCTCGAGAACGCCTGCGCCGCGGTTGCCGCCACGGGCGGCTCGACCAACGCGGCGCTGCACATCCCGGCGATTGCCCACGAGGCGGGCATCCGCTTCACGCTCGATGACTTCGCGCGCGTCGCGCGCCGCACGCCGCTGATTGCGGACATGAAGCCCGGCGGGCGCTTCCTGGCGAAGGACCTGCACGCCGTGGGCGGCGTGTATGCGGTTCTCAAGGCCTTGCTCGCCCACGGTGCGCTCCACGGCGAATGCCTCACCTTGTCCGGAGAACCTTTGGAAAAGGCGCTGAAGGCCCATCCCGACCCCGACGGCTCGGTGATCCGCAACGAGCCGATCACCAGGACCGGGGGGCTGGTGGTGCTGAAGGGCAACCTCGCGCCCGACGGCGCGCTCATCAAGGTGGCCGGCCTGAGGGCGCTGCAGTTCGAGGGTCGCGCGCGCGTGTTCGATTCCGAAGAAGCCTGCATGGAGGTCGTCAAGCGGAGGAGCTACCGCGAAGGCGAGGTGCTCGTCATCCGCTATGAAGGCCCGAAGGGCGGGCCGGGGATGCGCGAGATGCTCGGCGTGACGGCGCTCATCTACGGCCAGGGCATGGGCGAAAAGGTGGCGCTGCTCACCGACGGGCGCTTCTCCGGTGCGACGCGCGGCATGATGATCGGCTATGCCTCGCCGGAGGCCGCCGCCGGCGGCCCGCTGGCGCTGGTGAAGGACGGCGACTTGATCGCCATCGATGCCGCACGCGGGCGCCTCGAGTTGCGGGTACCGGAAAGCCAACTGCGCAAGCGCACAGCCAGCCTGCCGAAGCGGGTGCCGCTCTCCGGTGTGCTGGAAAAATATGCAACCCTGGTCGGCTCGGCGCACCTGGGCGCCGTTACGCACAGCGGAGCCAAACGCAAAGCCACCCGAAATCGGGGTCAGAGCCCGGATTCGGAATCGGGGTCAGAGCCCGAATGACATCGGAGCGGCCTATGAACGAGAAAGCGCATTTCCTCGATCGAGTCAGCCGGGAGATGGAGGAGGACTTTCAACCCGTAGCGCTGCCCGCGCGAGAGGCGCTCGCCGGCGCCTGCCGCATCCTCGCGAGCGAGGGCCACGAATCCGGTCTGGCGGGACAGGTCACGGCGCGGGGCGATCAGCCCGGCACCTGGTGGACCCTGCAGTTCGGCTTCGGCTTCGAGGAAGCGACGCCGGAACGCATGGTGCTGGTGGACGAGGATCTGAAGCCGCTGGGGGGCGGGCGGCCGAATCCCGGCACGCGATTCCATGTGTGGATCTACCGCAAGCGCCCGGACATCAACGCCATCATCCACACCCATGCACCCTACGCCTCGGCGCTCGCCGCCACCGGGCAGCCGCTGAAGACCATACACATGGACAGCGCGATGCTGCACGGCACGGCGCATCTCGCCGAGTGGCCCGGCGTTCCCGTAGCGGACGACGAAGGGCGCATCATTTCAGCTGCGCTCGGTAGCGCAAAGACCATTCTGCTCGCCAATCACGGGCTGCTTGCGGCGGGGGCAAGCGTCGAAGAGGCGGCTTACCTCGCGGTGTTCTTCGAGCGCGCGGCGCGCATGCAGCTTCGGGCGATGGCGGCCGGCGGCTTCGCGGAAGTAAAACCCGAGCTCGCCGAGGAGGCGTGCCGCTTTCTCCTGCAGCCCTCGATCGTCGGCGCGACGTTCCGCTATTGGCAAAGGACGAAAAGCTAGCGCATGAGGCTCGGCAGGTAGAGCGACAGCGCGGGGAAGGCGATGAGGATCGCCATGCGGATGACGTCGGCGAGCATGAACGGCATCACGCCGCGGAACACGGTGCCCTGGCTCACGCCGGGGATCAGGGTCTTCAGTACGAAAAGGTTCATGCCTACGGGCGGGCTGATGAGCCCGATCTCGACCACGCAGACGATGAGCACGCCGAACCAGATGGGGTCGAAGCCCAGCTGCAGGATCACCGGCAGGAATACCGGGATGGTGAGCAGCACCATGGAAAGCTCCTCCATCGCGGTGCCCAGCAGCACGTAGATGATGCAGATCGCGGCCACTACCGCCACCGGATGGATCTCGAACTGCTTGACGAACCCCACCAGGTCGTTCGGCATGGTGGTGATGTTGATGAACTCGGCGAACATCAGCGCGCCGATCAGGATCATGAACAGCATCGAGGTGGTGCGCGCGCTTTCCACCAGCGCCTGGTAGAGCGACTTCCAGGTGAGCACGCGGCGCCACAGCGCGAACACCATGGCGCCGAAGGCCCCCATGCCGGCGCCTTCGGTGGCGGTGAAGAAGCCGCCGTAGATGCCGCCGATGACGAAGACGAAGAGGGCCGCCACCGCCCAGACGTCGCGGGTGGCCGACCAGCGCTCCTTCCAGTCGGAGCGCTCGCCGCGCGGACCGGCTTTCGGGTCGCGCCAGGTCACGTACTGCACCGCGCCGCACAGCAGCAGCGCGCCCAGCAGGCCCGGCAGGATGCCGGCCGCGAACAGCATGCCGATGTTGGTCTCGGTGAACACGCCGTAGATCACCAGCAGCGTGCTTGGCGGGATCATGATGCCCAGCGTGCCGCCCGAGGCGATGGCGCCGGTGGCGAGGGTGTCGGAATAGCCGAAGCGCTTCATCGACGGGTAGGCCACCTTCGACATGGTGGCCGCCGTGGCGATGGACGAGCCGCAGATGGCGCCGAAGCCGGCGCAGGCGAGGATCGTCGCCATGGCGAGGCCGCCGCGCAGGTGGCCGATGAAGGCGTTGGCCGCGCGGAACAGCTCCTGCGACATCCCCGCCCGGGTGACGAAATTACCCATCAGGATGAAAAGCGGCACCACCGACAGGGTGTAGTTGCGCCCGGTCTCGTACAGCCGCGTCTGCAGGCTGGCGAAGGCCGGCGCCCAGTTCCAGTCGCGCATGTAGGCGTAGCCGACCACGCCGACCACCGCCATCGACAATGCAATCGGGATGCGCATGAACGACAGCAGCAGCATCGCCAGCAGCCCGATGACCGCCTCGGTCATCGCTGCAATGTCTTGTAGACGTGGATCAAGCCGGCGAGCGCGATCATCGCCGCCGAAAAGTACACGAAGGGCCCGTACTCGATGCGCAGCACGTCGGTGGCGTCGCCGTAGGAGGAGATGCGCGCGGCCTTGATGGTGACCTGCCACGCCATGAAGAACATCATGGCCGCCACCAGCACGTGCACGGCGCGCTTGAGCCACGCGCGCGCGCGCGCGCCGAGCAGCCGGTCGATGAAGTCCATGGTGACGTGCTCGTCGGCGTGCGACACAAGCGGCAGGCCGGCGAAAATCAGCACCAGCAGCAGCAGCTCGGTGACCTCGAAGCCGCCGCGCAGCGGGCGGTTGAATCCGTAGCGCGCCACCACGTCGACGAACGTGAGGCACATCATGCCCATCAGGATGGCCGAGGCGGCGACGCCGAGCACGGCATCCGCCCGCCTCTCCCACTCGTGCTCGGGCGCCTTCATGAAAAAAGGCGCAAGCGGCTTACTTCTTGACTTCGGCGGCCACCTTCTTCAACTCTGACCGGAATTCCGCCAGCGCGGCCTTGGCGTTCACGCCCTTGGCGCTCGCCTTCTTCACCCAGTCCTCGATGATCGGCGCCGAGCGTTTCTGCACCTCCGCCAGCAGCGCGGGATCGGCGCGCACGATCTTCACGCCGGCCTTCTTGAGGCCATCGAGGCCCTTCTGGTCGGCGGCGTCCCAGGACTGGCC
>DATACE010000341.1:0-4525 GCA_036259215.1 Burkholderiales bacterium
GGGGCGGCGTGCGCACGCCGCACCTCGACGTGCCCGTCTACCGCTATGTGGCCCCGAACACCGCGGTCCCCGGCACGCTGTGCAACCAGACCGGCCGGCAGGAGCGCCTGTCCGACGAGGTGCTGAACGCGCTCTACGGCAACCAGGGCGAATACGTGAGCGCCTTCAATCGCCGCCTGATGGAGCTCGAGCGCCAGGGCTGGTGGCCGAAGGAGTACTCCAAGCGCTACGCGCGCGACGACATCAAGGAGTTCACCCATGCGGAATAAGATGCTGCTGCGCGCGTGCGCGGCCGCGCTTTTCGGCGCGCTGCCGGCGGCCCATGCGCAGCACGAGGTGCCGCCGCTGGCAACAGTGGAGGGGCCGGTCAGCGGCGGCGGTCCGATGTGGCCGGGGCTGCGCCCGCTGGCGCCGGGTTCCGACCCCGCCGACTTCGGCTATGTGACCGAGGAATTCTTCGTCTCCGGCAGCGCCAACGGCCAGCCCTACAAGACCCGCATCCTGGTGCGCCGGCCCGAGCCGTCCGCGCGCGCGAGCGGCATCGTGGTGGCCGAATCGATGCATGCCAACGGCTTCGCGGTGACGTTCGAGCCGGCACGCAAGTCCGTGCTGCTGCGCGGCCACGTGCATGTCGAGATTGCCGCCCAGCAGGGCAACGTCAACGGCACGCTGAAGACGTTCAATCCGCAGCGCTATGCGTCGCTCTCCATCGCCTCGGGCCAGCAGACGAGCGAGATCATCGCCCAGGTGGGCCGGCTGCTGAAGAGCGAGCCCGCGCACCGGCGCCTCATCCTGCAAGGCACCTCGCAGGCTTCCGGCGTGCTGCGCAATTACCAGCGCGACAAGCACTTCCAGTCGCGCATGCCCGACGGCAGCGCCATCGTCGACGGGTACCTCGCCACCAGCACCCTGGGGAGCGCGCCGATGATGGTGGTCGACGTGCCCACGGTGCACATGCCGACCATGACCGAGGTGCGCACCGGCGCGCTGAACGGCAACCTCGGCTTTCGCCGCGCCGACAGCGACGAGCCGGCCAACCGCTATCGCCTCTATGAGGTGGCCGGGATGCCGCACGCCAACGGCCGCGACACCGTGCCGCCGGAGTGCGCGCTGCCCATGAGCGATTTCCCGTGGGGCGCGATGGTGGCCACCGGGCTGCATCACCTGGTGCGCTGGGTGGACGAAGGCGTGGTGCCGCCGCGCGCGCCCGCGCTGACGGTGGAAAACGGCCAGATCGCCCTCGACGAGAGCGGCAACGCCAGGGGCGGCGTGCGCAACACCTATGTCGACGTGCCGGTGGCCGCGTACGGCGTGCCCAACGGGCCCTCGAACGTCTTCCTGTGCGCGATCGCCGGCTGGCGCGTGGCCTACAGCGAGGAAACCCTGCGCGAGCTCTACCGCAATCGCGGCGACTATGTCAGCCAGCTCAACCGGCGCCTGATGGAGCTGGTGCGCGAGGGATGGGTGCTGCCCGAGTATGCGGACGACATCCGCGGCGATGCCCAGTCGATCGCGATCCCCCGCCCGTCGAACAGTCCCTGACACCCGATGCACGGCCGCGAGACTTTCGCGTTGCAGAAGGTACAGCAGGCGATCGTTTTCATGGACCGGCATCTAAGCGATCGACTGACACTGCCGCTCATCGCCGGGCAGCTGAAGATCAGCCCGTGCCACTTTGCCCACGAGTTCAAGCGCGCGACAGGCGTTGCGCCGCATCAATACCTGATCCAGCGGCGCATCGAGCGCGCCCGGCATCTGCTCGCCTCCAGCGACCTGCCGATCGCCGACATCGCTCTCGCCGTCGGCTTTGCCAACCAAAGCCACTTCTCCGCGCTGTTCCACCGCGTGGCTGGCATGACGCCGCAGGTTTATCGCGCTGCCCGACACCGGCCAGGGCCGCAAGATTCCGATATACGCACCGGTACCCCACCGCTAGGTTGATGGAAGCGCGCCGACCGGCGCGCGAGCTGAGTTCGCAACCCACAGGGGAGGCAACATGCGTATTTCGTTGAAGCTATCGGCGATGGCTGCGGCGATACTGGCAGCCGCCGCCGGCAACGCTTTGGCGATCAGCCAAAGCGGGGAGCAGAAGGACATGCGCCGCGTCGGGCATGTCGACTTGCAGGGACGTTCGGCGTATCACCCGAATTTCGTCGAGTACCAGGATGGGCGGGTAGTGGCTTTCGTCGGCACGCACACCGGTACGGCGCCCAATCCGCTGAAGCCGGGCTCGCCCATCGAACCCAATGGCGTCATGATTATCGATGTCACCGACCCATCCAAGCCGGTCGAAACGGCCCACATTCCGGTACCGGGCGGGCAGTCGCAAAGCGTACGCATGTGCAAAGGCGAGGAGCTGCCGAACGGGACGCCCGGCCGCATGTACATGATGCGCAACGTTCAGGGCGGGGGCATCGCCATTTCCGGCTACGAGGTGTGGGACGTGACCGATATCCGCGCGCCTTTCATCGTGAGCGAGCTGCGCGCCATCCGTAACACCCACAAGCATTGGTGGGAGTGCAAGACGGGCATCGCTTACCTGCCCGGCAGCAAGGACGTGCCGCAGAGCTCAGGACAGAGGTGGCGCGTCGGCCAGCAGCTGATGGTGGTCGATTGGAAGAATCCGCACCAGCCGCCGCAGTATCTGCGCACCTTCGGCCTTCCGGGCGCCGAGCCCGACGGCACCGGTCCGGTGCCGCCGACGCTGCATGGCGCGATCAGCACCTTCGAGCACCCGCAGGCCGGCATGCGCCTCGCCCGCGGCGCGACGCCCGACGACTCCGTCGGCAATCGCATCTACGCCGCCTGGGGCGTCGGGGACAACGGCGTGCTGACGGTTATCGACCGGAAGAAGCTGCTGCCGCCTTCGCACGGCGGCACGTGGACGGGTGATCCCGACCGCCCGACCGTGGCCGAGCTGAACGATGCGACCACCGTGCGCCTCGACATGTCGAATGACCAGGGCGGCCATACGAGCTTCCCGGTATTCGGCATGAAGCCCAAGAGCTACGGCTGTTTCACCGAGTACAAGACGCGCGACATCGTGCTGCTCGCCTCCGAATCGACCGCCAACCGCTGCAACGAAGCGCCGCACTGGAGCTTCGTGGTGGACGTGACGATCGAGAACTCGAAGAACGCCTCTGCGGGGCCGCCGCCGCTTGGCGCCCAGCAGAACCCCTGGCAAGGGCCGATGATCCTCTCGACCATGCATGTCGACGCGCGCGACGGCGAAAAATACCCGCGTGGCAACTATTGCACGCGCGGCGCACGTTTCGGGGTGCATTCGAGCGAGGAGAACTTCACCAACCCGTTCTATGGGCGCGTGACGTTCCTCGCCTACTTCACGGGCGGCGTGCGCGCATGGGACATTCGCGAGCCGCATGCGCCGAAGGAGGTGGCGTTCTACGTGCCTGAAAGCAACGCGTTCACCACGCCAGCGGGATACATGACCAACAACCTCGAGGTGGACAACCGCGGCTATATTTACGCGGCAGACCGCAGCGGCGCGGGCCTGGATATCCTCGAGCTGCACGGCAAGGCGCTGCAAATCGCTCAAGGCAAGGACAACACCGTAACTTCCGAGTGCGTCAACATCATCCCGCCGGGCGGCGGTGGCGGGGGCGGCGGCTGATGCGTTGTATGCCAAGCATGGCGAAAGGCGGCCTCCGGGCCGCCTTTTTTTGCCTGCTCGCCGGCCTCGCGTTACCGGCGCTGCCGCACGGCGACCACGATCCCAAGCACGGCGGCATCATCGGCCGCAGCAACGACGAAGTGATCGTCGAGCTGACGATCGAAGACGGTGTAGCGGTCCTGTACCTGCATGACGAGCAGGAGAAGCCCATTCCCGCGCAGACGGTGAAAGGCACGCTGACGCTTGTCCCCGCGCAGCGCCCTCGCCAGTCAGTGCCGCTCGTACCAGCCGGCGGCAACAAGCTGACGGCGCCCGGCTTGAAGCCCGTGAGCGGCGACAACCTGCGAGCGTACTTCACCCTGCCGAACGGCGACGTGGTGACGTCGGCTTTCTTGTTCAGCCGGTAAGCCCGTTGCGCGGAGCGGCTAGAATGGCCTTGATGAAAGCGGCCATTCTCGCGCTTCTGACGGTGCTCGCGTTGCTCGCCCCGCACGCGGCTAGCGCGCATGGCGGCCATGAGCCCGCCGTTGTGCCGCCGGAGGTGCAGTTTGCCGTTTCCCCTCTTTGTCCGCCTGGCAGCGGGCACGTCTGCGCGTGCGGCGACCTCTCGCTGTGCGACGCGCGCACCAAGGCCATTGTTTCTGCCGTACCGGGGCCGATGCCCCTGCTCGCGCCCGCGTTCCGGGCACCCGAATCTGCGAGCTTCGCACCGCCGCATCCGGCGCCGTGGCACTCGCCCGCATCTCCGCGCGCCCCTCCGCTTTTCTCCTGAGAACAGAAATGGGCTCCCGCCTTCGCGGGGTCGACGTTTCAGACGTTCCTCACTTGGGAGGAGAGGATGAAGACATTACTTATAGCGGCGAGCGCGCTCGCCATCGCGGCCGACGCCGCCGC
>DATACE010000342.1:0-3456 GCA_036259215.1 Burkholderiales bacterium
ATCCGACCAGGATGACGCCGCCGTAGAGCGCCCCGGCCGTGGTGGCGAACGCCGCCTCGACGACCAGCGCGCGCCGCCCGCGCTCATGGTCCTGGGCGGTTATGACGGCATCGGGACCGAGCGGCGCCTTTATCTCCCGGGTATCTTGAGGAGCCGCGCGGCGTTTCCGCCCATGATCTTCGCCTTGTCGGCGGCCGAGAGGCCGGGCGCGCCGCCGACGAAATCGACCGGGTGCTCCATCCCCATGTCGTACGGATAGTCGGTGCCCAGCACCACATGATCGGCGCCGAAGCGCTCGATCAGGTTTTTCAGCAGGCTTCGGTCAAAGGTAATGGTGTCGAAGTAGAACTTTTCCAGGTAGCTCGAGGGCTTTTTTTTGATCACGGTGCGGCAATCCGGGCGCGCGCGCCAGGCGTGGTCCATGCGCGCCCAGTAGTGCGCGAGGTACCCCCCCGCGTGCGGCAGCACGATCTTCAGCTTGGGATGGCGCTCCAGCACGCCGTCGAAGATGAGGTGGCTCGCCGCCACGGTGGTCTCGAGCGGGTTGCCGATGACGTTGTTGAAGTAGTGGTCGAGCAGCCGCTCGCCTTGCGTGAAGCCGATCGGGTGCATGAAAATCACCACGTCGAGCGCCTGCGCCTTGGCGAAGAAGGCTTCCAGTCCCAGCCGGCGATCCGAGAGGTCGATGCCATTCACGTTGGGATTGACCTCCACCCCCCGCATCCCCAGCGTCTTCACGCAATGCACGAGCTCCGAGACCGCGAGATCCGGATCCTGCAGCGGCACCGTGCCCAGGCCGACGAAGCGCTCCGGATACCGGCCGCAGATCTCGGCGATGCGCTCGTTTACCGCGCGCGCAAGCTCCTGTCCCTCGCCCGGGTCGGTCCAATAGTAGGTCTGGTTGGGCGCCGGCGACAGCGCCTGGATGTCGATGCCCATGCGGTCCATGTCCTTCAGGCGCAGCTCGACCCCCGAAAGCCTGGGCGCGCGCTCCTTCATCTGCTGGACGTTGGTCTCGCGCGTGAGCGCGTTGGCGAACTTGACCGCCGGGTCGTACTGGCCGGGATTGCGCTCGGCCATGCGCGCCGCCACCTCCGGATTGAGGTAGTGGCAGTGCAGATCGATCCTTACCGACTTGCCCCGCTTCTTGATGAGTTTTGCGGAAGACCCCGAACTGCGTGGAGCGCAGCTGTACATCATGGCTTCAGATCCCCAGGTATTTCGACTTGACCGCCTCGTCGCCCTGCAGCGCCTGCGGCGTCGAGGAGTGCACCACCCGCCCCTTGCTCATCACGTGCACGTAGTCCACCAGCTGCAGCGCGAGGGCGGCGTTCTGCTCGACCAGCAGGATCGACAGGCCCTGGTCCTTCAGCTTTCGGATGATCTGCCACACCGCCTGGATGATGATCGGCGCGAGGCCCTCGGTGGGCTCGTCCATGATCAGGCAGTCCGGGTTGGTCATCAGGCCGCGCGCGATGGCAAGCATCTGCTGCTCGCCGCCGGAAAGCGTCTTGGCGCGCTGCTTGCGCCGCTCCTGGAGCCGCGGAAAGATGGGGTAGATGCGCTCGAGCGTCCAGCCGTGGCGCTCGCTCGAGCGCGCCGCCACGCGCAGGTTCTCCTCCACGCTGAGCGTGGGAAACACGCGCCGCCCCTGCGGCACGAGGCCCATGCCGCGGCGCACGGTCTCGAAGGAGGACACGGCGGTGACGTCGGCGCCCTTGAACACGATGCGCCCGCGCCGCGGCGGCACGAAGCCGACGATGGAGTTGACCAGCGTGGTCTTGCCCACGCCGTTGCGCCCGAGGAGCCCCAGGATCTGGCCCGGCTCCACGGCGAGCGACAGGCCCTGCAGCACATACGCGTCGCCGTAGTAGGTGTGGATGTCCTCAACTGCGAGGATGGCCATCAGCCGGTCCCTAGGTAGATTTCCTGCACCCGGGGGCTCGCGCGGATGGCGGCGGCGCCGCCCTGCTCCACGACCTGCCCGAAATGCAGCACCGAGATGCGCTCCACCACGTCGAACACCACGTCCATGTCGTGCTCGATGAGCAGGATGGCGAGCGCCGGGTCCAGGCGCTTCAGGAATGCCGCCATCTCGCGCGACTCGCCGGAGGACAGCCCGGCGCAAGGCTCGTCGAGCAGCAAGAGCTTCGGATCGCTCGCCAGGCCGAGCACGATCTCGATCTGCCGCTGCTCGCCGTGCGACAGGTTGCGCACCTCGGTGTCGCGCCGCTCCCAGTAGCCCGCCGCCTCGAGCAGCCGCCGCGCCTTGTCGTGCAGGTCGGCGTAGCTCGACAGCGTGCGCCACATCACGAACTTGGCGCGCCGCAGCCCGGCGATCGCCAGCAGCACGTTGTCGAGCACCGACAGCTTGGGAAACAGGCTGGTGATCTGGAAGGTGCGCGCCATGCCGAGCGCGGTGCGCCGGTGGCTCGGCCAGCCGGTGACGTCGTGGCCGAACAGCACGATGCGCCCGCTGCTCGCCGGCAGCACGCCGGTGATCAGGTTGAACAGCGTGGTCTTCCCGGCGCCGTTCGGGCCGATCACGGCCTGGCGGTCGCCGGGAAGCACCTCGAGCGTGATCTCGCTTACCGCCGTCAGCCCGCCGAAGCTCTTGCCGAGCTGCCTCAGCTGGAGGACGGGCTCGGCCATCACTCGCAGTACTTGCAGGGCGGGAAGTCGCGGCTGTAGAGCGGCGTCTTGAGGTACGCCTTCTTGTCGTACTTCCAGAACTGGCCGACGTCGGGATAGGTCTTGATGATGGTGTTCCACAGCTCCGTGTCGGGATAGCCGAACATCTTCTTCTTCTCCACCTTCTTGATGTAGATGTTCTGCACGGGGTTGCGCATCTCGTCGAAGTACACCGGGCCGCGCACCGCCTCGAGCTTCAGCCCCTGCATCGCCTTGATGAACGGCTGCGGGCCGGGCCACTTGCCCTTGTTGCGCTTCATCACCTCGTCGATCATCTGGGCGGTGGTGTAGTTGCTCTCCGAGTAGTAGGAGGGCACCTTGCCGTACTTCGCGCGGTAGGCTTTCACGAACCCGGCGTTCTTCGGCGTATCGAGCGCGGCGCTGTACTGCAGCGACGACACATGGCCCAGCACCTCGTCGCCCATGGAGGGCAGCACGAACTCGTCGTAGCTGGTGCCGCCGCCGATGATCGCCGTCTTGATGCCGGCGGCCTGCGCCTGCTTGGGGAACTGCAGCGCCATCGGCCCCACCATCACGGTGAAGATCGCGTCCAGGTCCTTTTTCAGGGTGGGGATGTAAGGGCCGAAATCCTTGGTGCCCAGCGGCGGCCAGATCTTCTGCACCACCTTGCCGCCGCAGTCCTCGAACACGCGCTGGAAGCCGCCCGCCACCTCGTGGCCGAAGGCGTAGTCGGCGGCGATCGTGACCACGCGCTTGTACCCCTGGTCGCAGGCCCACTGGCCCATCGGGTGGTGCGGCTGCGAG
>DATACE010000343.1:0-10678 GCA_036259215.1 Burkholderiales bacterium
GCCTCGACGCGCGCGGCGAGCTGCGCCTGGGCTTCGGCCTCGGCCTGCTCGCGCTCGCGCGCCAGGCGCAAAGCTTCCGCCGCGGCCTGGGCGTTGTCTTCGGCGGATTGCCTGAGCCGCGCCTCGACCATTTCGCGCGCGCGCGCAGCCTCGAGCGCCGCCTGCTCCGCCGTGCCGAGCGCCGCCTGCCGCTCGCGCTGGCGCTCCTCGGCTTCGGCCCGTTCCGCCGCCACGGCCGCGGCGGCGAGGTCCAGCGTCTTGCGCTGCTCGGCGAGCGCTTCCGCGCGCGTTTCGGCTTCTATGCGCGCCTGTGCTTCGGCGAGCGCCCGCTCTTCAGCCGCGCGGCGCTCTTCGGCCGCGGCCAGCGCCGCCGCTTCCGCCTCGGCGCGCGCTTGGGCGCGCCGCGCCGCATGAGCATTCTGCGCTTCACGCTCGCGCACCGCGGCGAGGGCGCTGCGCTCGGCCGCCGTGTTCTCCTCGGCCGCGGTCCGCGCCTGCTCCTCGGCGTCGGCGCGCGCCCGTGCCAGCAGGGCGGCGGCGGTTTCCAGGCGCGCCCGTTCCTCGGAAAGACGCGTGGCGTTTTCGTCCGCCTCCTTACGGGCCTGCGCCTGCGCGATGAATCCCTGCTCGATGTCGGCGCGCTCTGCAGCGAGCCGCGCGGCGTCCGCCTCGGCAGCGGCGCGCGCGTCGGCCTCGCGCTTGAGCTTTTCCTCGGCCGCCTTTTTTTCGCGTACCGCCTCGAGCGCGCGCGTCTCGGCCTGCACCTTCTCGCGAGCGAGGCGCCGAGCCTGCTCCTCGGCCGCCGAGCGCTCGCGCATCGCCGCGGCGGCCTGCGCCTCGGCTTCCAGGCGCTCGCGCGCGTGCTGGGCCGCTTCCTCCTCCTTGCGGCGTCGGCCCTCGGCAAGCGCCGCCGCCTTCTTCTCGGACTCCTCGCGCGCGTGCGCTTCGGCGAGCGCCTGCGCCTCGGCGCGCTCGCGCTCGGCCATCACGCGCGCGGCTTTCGCCTCGGCTTCCTGGCGCGCATTGGCGATGCGCCGCAGCTCGCCCTCGGCGACCTGGCGCTCGCGCGCAAGATCCAGAGCCCGCCGCTCCTCGCTGACCCGCGCCTGTACGCCGCGCTCGGCGTCGCGCTCGCTCTCGATGCGCGAGTGCAGCTCGGAGACCACTTCGCTGGTTTTCGCCATGCGCTCGCGCTCGGCCTGCTTCAGCTTGTCGAAGATCTTGCTCATTTCTTCCTGACCCTTGCCGCTCGCGCCAGCGCCGCGACGTCCATCTTCGGCTTGACCGTCGCGGTCGCGGTCTTGGGCGCGAAGTCGAGGTTGATGAGATCGCCCAGCTGGTCGGCGTACGTCTCGCGCACTTTTTTCATCACCGGCAGAGCCTTCTTGAAGGCCTCCACCACGTTGGGATCGAACTTCGTCCCGGCGCCGCGGATGATATCGCCTTCGGCACGCTCCAGCGGCATGGCATCGCGGTAGAACTGGGTGGTGGTCATGGATTCGAAGGTGTCGACGATCGCCATCACGCGCCCGGCCCAGGGGATCGCCTCGCCCTTCAGGCCCTTGGGATAGCCCGAGCCGTCCCAACGCTCGTGGTGCGTGAGCGCCACGGTGCGCGCCAGCTTGAGCAGCGGGTCGTCGTGCTCGCCGATGATCTCGGCGCCGAGCTGCGGGTGGCGCTTGATGCGCTCCCAGTCCGGGGCCGACAGCTTGTCGGCCTTGCGCAGAATCTCGGCCGGCACCCCCAGCTTGCCGATATCGTGCAGCGGAGCCGCCTTCAACATCATCTCGGCCACCTCCGGGCGTGCGCCCGCCGCCTGGGAGATGAGCTTGGCGTAGTGACCCAGGCGCATGACGCGGTTCCCCACGGCCGCGCTCTCGTGCAGTTCCATGGCGCGCGACAGCCGGCGGATCAGCTCGGTGCGCGTGCTGTCAAGCTGCTCGGTGCGCTCGCGCACCAGGGCCTCGAGCTCGTGGCGCCGGCTGGCCAACGCGATGTGGATGCGCACGCGCGCGCGCAGCACGAAGGCGTTGAACGGCTTGGTGATGTAGTCGACCGCGCCCATCTCGAAACCCTCGACCTGCTGCTGCATCGTGCTGCGCGCGGTAAGGAACACCACCGGGATGTCGGCGGTCTGTGCTTCGCCCTTCAGTGCCTGGCACACCTCCAGGCCGGAGACGTCGGGCATGTCGATATCGAGCAGGATCAGGTCCGGGCGCGGCTCGCCGAACGCCGCCGCGATGCCGTCGCCCGGGTTGTCGGAAGTGATCACCTGGTAGTCCTCGCCCAGCGCCTTGCTCATCAGGGCGAGCAGGTCGGTCGCGTCGTCCACGCACAGAATGACCGGCTTGTCGGCGGCGCTCATGCGCGTTTTCGTACCCTCGCCCTGCCCAGGAGCTTTGCATGCTCTGCCGGCTCCACGGGCTCGCCATAGAAGAAGCCCTGCACCTCATCGCACCGGTGGCGCTTCAGGAAGCGGACCTGGGCGTCGGTCTCCACGCCCTCTGCCACCACGTGCAGATGCAGGTTGTGACCGAGCGAGATGATGGCCTGCGCCAGCACACCGTCGTCGCGCGCGTCGCCGGCGCCGATGTCGCGCACGAATGAGCGGTCGATCTTGAGCTTGTCGATGGGCAGGTTGCGCAGGTAGGCGAGGCTCGAGTAACCGGTGCCGAAGTCGTCCACCGACAACGTCAGGCCGAGCGACTTCAGGCCTTGCAGCGTGGCGACGGCCGCGTCCACGTTGTGCATCACCATGCTTTCGGTCAGCTCGAGCTCCAGGTGCCGGGGATCCAGGCGCGTCTCTTCCAGCGCGCGGGACACCAGGCGCACCAGGCCTTCCTGGCGGAACTGGCGCGCCGACAGGTTGACCGAGACCACGCCGGGCATCAGGCCCCCGTCGAGCCAGGCGCGCGCCTGGCGGCAGGCCTCGCGCAGCACGATCTCACCGATCGGTACGATGAGCCCGGTTTCCTCGGCCAGCGGAATGAACCGCGCCGGCCGCACCAGGCCCCATTCGGGATGCAGCCAGCGCACCAGCGCCTCGGCGCCGACGATGGCGCCGCTCGCGAGGTCGACGCGCTGCTGATAGTGCAGCAGGAATTCTCGCCGCTCGATGGCGCGGCGCAGAGCGCTTTCCATGGCGAGCCGCTCGGTCACGCGCTCGTTCATCTCGGCGGTGTAGAACTGGAAGTTGCTGCGGCCATGCTCCTTGGCGCGGTACATCGCGGTGTCGGCGGTCTTCAGCAGCGTGTCGACGTCCCTGCCGTCCTGAGGGTAGAGGCTGATCCCGGCGCTGCAGGTGAGCGTCATCTCGCGACCCTCGATCTCGATCGGCTCGGCGAGCTTGGCGGTGATGCGCTGCATGGCGCGGAAGATCACCTCCTCGTTCGCCTGGTCGTTCAGAATCAGCACGAACTCGTCGCCGCCCAGGCGCGCCACGGTGTCGCCGTCGCGCAGCACCGAGCGCAGCCGCTCCGCCATGCCCTTGAGCAGCTTGTCGCCCATCGAGTGGCCCAAGCTGTCGTTGACGAACTTGAAGTGGTCCAGGTCGATGAACACCACCGCCACCGTGCGCGGCGCACGCTGCATGTACACCGCCTGGCGCAGGCGGTCGTGCAGCAGGTTGCGGTTGGGAAGGCCGGTGAGCATGTCGTAGTTGGCCTGGTGCTCGAGCTGCACCTGGTAGCGCTTGCGCTCGATCGAATATTGCATCGAGCGCAGCAGCAGCTCGCGGTCCAGGCGTCCCTTGATGAGGTAGTCCTGCGCGCCGCTTTTCACCGCCGACAGCGCCAGCGTCTGATCGTCGTTGCCGGTCAGCACGATGATCGGCACGGCGGGCGAGTGGGCGTAGACCTTGGCGAAAGTCTCCAAGCCGAAGCTGTCCGGCAGCGAAAGGTCGAGCAGCACGAGGCCTGTGCCGCCGGCCGAAAGCTGCTCCAGGCCCTGCGCCAGGCGCTCCGCGCAGTGCAGATGGAACGGGGCGTCCGGGTCCTCCGCGATCATCTCGCGGATCAGCCGGGCGTCCCCGGGGTTGTCCTCGATAAGGAGGACGTTATGCACTATTTCTTATTGACCATTGGGCGGCAGCGTGACCACCGTCAACCAGAATACATCGATCGACTTCACCACCACGATGAACTTCTCCAGGTCGACCGGCTTGGTGACGTAGCAGTTGGCGTGCAGGTTGTAGGTGCGCAGTACGTCTTCCTCGGCCTTCGAGGTGGTGAGCACGACCACCGGGATGCGCTTGAGCTCGTCGTCGTTCTTGATGTCCTGCAGCACCTCGCGGCCGTCCTTCTTCGGCAGGTTGAGGTCGAGCAGGATGATGTCCGGGCGGGGCGCGCCGGCGTGCTTGCCTTGACGGCGCAGGAACTCCATCGCCTCCACGCCGTCTTTCACCCAGTGCAGGTTGCTGTAGACCTTGCCCTCCTTCAGCGCCTCGCGCGTCAGGCGCTCGTCGCCCGGGTTGTCCTCGACCAGCAGGATCTCGACCGGCCTGTTTTCATTCACCATGATCACCCGCCATTCGTTCTCTCCTTGGGAAGCGTGAATATGAAGGCGCTGCCCTCCCCCGGCCGCGACTCGACCCGGATCTGCCCGCCGTGACGCTCAACCACCTTCTTGCAGATGGCGAGGCCGATGCCGGTGCCCGGGTACTCCCCCTTGTTGTGCAGTCGCTGAAAGACCATGAATATGCGCTCAAAATACTGCGGCTCGATGCCGATGCCGTTGTCGCGCACGCCAACTTCGAAGAATCTGTCCATTTCTGACACAGTGACGTGGATTCGCGGCGCCCGGGCCGCGCGGAACTTGAGCGCGTTGCCTACCAGGTTCTGGAAGAGCTGCGCGAGCTGCACTTCGTCGGCCGGCACGACGGGCAGCGGATCGTGGGTCACGGCGGCGCCCGCCTCGTCGATCGCCGCCTTCAGATTGCCCAGCGCCCGGCGCAGCGCCTTTTCCAGGTCCACGGGCTTGAAGTCCTTCCCCTTGGTGCCGACGCGCGAATAGGCGAGCAGGTCCTCGATCAGCTGCTTCATGCGCGCCGCGGCGTCGACGATGTAGCCCATGAACTCCTGCGCATCGGCGTCGAACTTCTCTGCGTAACGCCGTCCCAGGAGCTGGGTGTAGCTCGACACCATGCGCAGCGGCTCCTGCAGGTCGTGCGAGGCAACGTAGGCGAACTGCTCGAGCTCCGAGTTGCTTCGCTTGAGCTCCTCGTGCGCCTCCTGCAGCGCCGCCTCGGCCTGCTTGCGCTCCGTGATGTCGTCGAACATGGCGATCTCGTAAAGCGGCGCGCCGCCGTCGCCGCGCACCAGCGCCACCCCCAGGCTTACCCAGACGATGCCGCCGTCCTTGCGCAGGTAGCGCTTCTCGACGCGCACCGACTCGCGCTCGCCGGCATGCACGCGTCGGCGCTGCGCGTCGGTCACATCGCGGTCCTGCGGATGGGACAGCTCCTTCACCGAGCGGCCGATGAGCTCGTCCTCGCGGTAGCGCAGGATCTCGCACAGCTGCCGGTTGACGCGCATGAAGCGCCCCTCGAGCGACACGTGCGCGATGCCCGAGGCCGCGAGCTCGAAGGTGCTGCGAAACAGCGCTTCGCTCTCCTGCAGCGCGGCTTCGGTGCGCTTGCGGCTCGTGATGTCGTCGAGCACCGAAATGGCGTGCACCGGCCGGCCGGCGGCGTCGCGCTCCAGGGCGATCACCAGGCTCACCCAGACCACCGCGCCGTCCTTGCGCAGGTACCGCTTCTCCAGGCGCGCGCTGTCTGCCTCGCCGCGCAGCACCCGGTCGCGCGGCTCGTCCGCGGCGTCCCGGTCCTCGGGATGCGACAGCTCCTTCACCGTGCGGCCGAGCAGCTCGCCTTCGGAGTAGCCCAGGAGCTCGCACACCCTCGGGTTGACGCGCAGGAACCGGCCGTCCAGCGTCACCTGGGCGAGTCCGGCCCCCGCCATCTCGAAGGTGCGGCGAAAGCGCTTCTCGCCCTCGCGCAGCGCCTCCTCGGCGGTCTTGCGCGCGGTAATGTCGTCGTAGACGGCGATTTCGTACTGCGGCGTGCCGTCGGCGGCGCGTTCCAGCACCATGGTGAAGGACACCCAGACGACCGAGCGGTCCTTGCGCAGGTAGCGCTTCTCGACGCGCACGGCGTCGATCTCGCCCGCATACAGGCGGGTGCGCTGCTGGTTGATGACGTCCGCGTCGTCGGGGTGCGAGATGTCCTTGCCGGTCAGGCGCAGCAGCTCATGCGCCGGGTAGCCGAGAATCTCGCACAGGCGCGGGCTGACGCGCGAAAAGCGCCGGTCGGTGCCGATGTAGGCGACGCCCAGGCCCGCCTTGTCAAAGGCGCGCTCCAGTACGCTGCCGGTTGCGGCTTCCCCCACCGGACGATTCTAATCCTTCAGCCGACGCCTCGCTTTCGCAGCTCGGATTTCAGCACCTTGCCGAGCGAGTTGCGCGGCAGCGACCCCACGAATATCACATGGCGGGGCTTTTTGTAGCCCGCGAGCAGCGACCGGCAGTGCTCGATGACGCTCCGCGCCTCGAGGCGCACGCCCGGCCGCGGCTCTACGAACGCCGCGACCGCCTCGCCGTACAGCGGGTCGGGCACGCCGATCACCGCCGCCTCGGCGATGTCCGGGTGCAGGGCGAGCGCCTGCTCGACTTCCTTCGAATAGACGTTGTAGCCGCCGGTCACCACCATGTCTTTCTTCCGGTCGACGATGTAGAGGTAGCCGTCGGCATCCAGGCGCGCGAGATCGCCGGTAAGGAACCAGCCGTCGCGGAACGCTTGCGCGTTCGCCTGCGGCCGGTTGAAGTAGCCTTTCATGACGGCATCCTTGCCGCGCACCAGCAGCTCGTCGTTGTCTATTCTGACCTCGACGCCGGGCAGCGGCCGGCCGACCGTGCCGGGCCGCTCGAGCTGCTCTTCGAGGGTTGCGCTCGACACGGCCGCCTCCGACATGCCGTAAACGCCGTAGAAAGCCGTGTGCGGCAACAGCGCCGACACCTCGCGCATCAAAGGCGCCGGGAACGCCTCGGTCGACACGATGACGCGCCGCAGGGAGCCGCATTTCGCGGGGTCGGCCCTGATTGCCGGCAGCATCATGCGAATCACCGTCGGCGGCAGACCGGCGACCGTGATGCGCTCGCGCTCGATGATTCTCAGCGCTTCGGTGGGGTCGAACTTCTCCATGATCACCAGCGTGCCGCCCAGGCCGAGCGCGTTCACCAGCCGTCCGATTCCGGCGCGATGCGCCAGGGGCGTGGTGGCGAGGAACCGGTCATCCTCGCCGATGCTCCAGGCGGCCACATGGTGCTCCACGTTCTGCACGATCACGTTGGCGTGCGTGTTGATCGCGCCCTTGGGGCGCCCGGTCGTGCCCGAGGTGTAGAGAATCAGACAGTCCTCCGGATCGCTGCGCATGGCAGCCTGCGCATCCTCGAGGATGAATTGCACTTCCTGCGGCGCCAGGCGCGTGTTCACCGGCACCACCACCGCGCCCGCGGCCCACGCGGCATAGGCCTGCTCCACGAATTCGATGCCGTTCGGCAGCTGCACCACGATGCGCTCGCCGACCCCGGCAGCCCCTTTGCGCTTGGCGATGGAACGCCTGAGCTCGTCGTAAGTGAGGCGGCGCGCCCCGCACACCAGCGCCAGGTGGCCCGGCCGGCGAGCGGCGTGCCGGAAAAAAAGCTCCTCCAGCCGCACTCAGCGTTTTCTCTTATAGGCACCCAGTCCCGGCTTGTAGGACCTTTCGTCGAGGAACTGCCGCATGCCCTCCTCGCGGCCGCGCTCGGGATCCATGAACGTGGTCTGGTCGGACTTGGCGAACAGGTAATCCGCCGCCTCGTCCCAGCCCATGCGCGAGGCATGGCGGAACGCGGTCTTCGCCTGCCGCAGGACGGTGGGGTTCTTGTTCAGCAGCGTTTTGGCCAGCGCTGTGACGCGCGGCTTCAGCTTCGAAAGCGGGACCGATTCGTTCACCAGGCGCATGTCTGCGGCGCGCCTGCCGTCGAAGGTCTCGCCGGTCATGATGTAGTACATGGCGTCGCGCTGGTTCATGACGGTGGAGATGGCCTTGCATACCACCCCGGCGGGGATGATGCCCCAGTTGATCTCCGACAGGCCGAAGGTCGCCTCGTCGGCCGCCACGGCCAGGTCGCAGGCTGCAAGCGGCGTAAAGGCGCCGCCGAAGCACCAGCCGTTCACCATGGCGATGGTCGGCTTGGGGTAGTGCAGCAGCCCGCGCCACTGCCACGCCGCGTTCAGCCGGTAGACGCGCGCGCGCTCGACCGCGGTTGCGTTGTCGGTGGCGCGGAAATAGTCCTTGAGGTCCATGCCGGCGGAGAACGACTCGCCGGCGCCGGTGAGCACCAGCACTTGGCAACGCTCGTCGGTCTCCAGGCGGTCCATGAGCTCGGCCATCTCGCGCGCCATCTCGACGCTGATGGCGTTTTTCTTGTCCGGACGGTTCATGGCCACCCAGGCGATGCCGTCTTCGAAATCCAGCGCTACGGTTTTCATGGGGTGTACAGGCCTTTTCCGGCTCGCCTATAGGCAGGTTCGCAAGCGCGCGATCTTAAGCTAATAGAATTGCCGCATGGCAAACGAGCGGCCACCGGTCGTCATTGCAGGCGCCGGGCCGACCGGCCTGATGTGCGCCATCGCGCTCGCCAAGCAGGACATCCCGGTGGTGGTCTGCGAGGCGGAGGCCTCGCTGACGCACGACCTGCGCGCCGGCACCTATCACCCGCCTACGCAGGAAATGATGGCGAAGTACGGTATCACCCAGCGCATGCACGAGCACGGGCTTCAGGTGCGCCGCTGGCAGATCCGCGAGCGGCGCGGCGAGCGAGTGGCCGATTTCGACCTCGGGCTGCTTGCAGACGTCACGCCGTATCCCTATCGGCTCCACCTGGAGCAGCATCGCCTTACCCCGATCCAGCTCGACGTCCTGCGCAAGGACACCTCGGCGCAAGTGCATTTCGGCCACCGTGTCACCGGCTTCGAGCAAAAAGGCGGCACCCTTACGGTCAAGGTGGAATCCGACGGCATTCCCGGAACGTTCGAGGCGTCCTGGCTCATTGGCGCGGACGGCGGGCGCAGCACCGTGCGCAAGCTCCTGCCGGTCGATTTCGAGGGTTTCACCTGGCCCGAGCAGTTCCTGGTCGTCAGCACGCCCTACGGCTTCGACCGCCACGGCTTCGCCCTGAACGCCTACATCGCCGACCCGGTCGAATGGTCGGCGATATTCAAGATGCCCGATGCGGGGCCGCCGGGGGTGTGGCGCGTGGTGTTCCCGTGCGACGCCGGCATGCCGGACGACGCTTTGCTGGACCCCAGGCACGTGGAATCGAAGATGCAGGGATTTCTCGCCCGCGCCGAACCCTACGAGGTGCGCCACAAGGTGATCTACCGCGTGCACCAGCGGGTGGCGAGCGAATGGCGCGTCGGGCGGGTGCTGCTGGCCGGCGACGCCGCGCACCTCAACAATCCGCTGGGCGCCTTTGGCCTGAATAGCGGCATCCACGATGCGGTCAACCTCGCCGACAAGCTGGGCCGCGTGTGGCGCGGCGAAGGCGGCGAGGAGCTGCTCGACCTCTACGTGCGCCAGCGCCGTGCCGCCACGGTGGAGGCGGTGCAGGCGATGTCCATACGCAACAAGCGCTTGCTGGAGGAGCGCGACCCCGCGGTCCAGCGCGCGCGCATGCAGGAGCTGGTGGAGGTGGCGGGCGACCCGGCGCGCGCCCGCGTCCACCTTCTCGACAGCTCCATGATTTCAGGTCTGCGCAGGAGCCAGGAAATCCAATGAAACTCTGCCGCTTCGACGATAACCGCCTCGGCCTGGTGCAGGGGGACCAGGTGCACGACGTCACCCCGGCGGCTGCGGAATTGGGCCCGTTCCGCTATCCGCTGCCGCGCTTCGATCCGTTCATCGCCAATTTGCAGAAGTTGCGCGCGAAGATCGAGGCCGTGGCGAAGACTGCCAAGAGCACGGACGTTTCCAAAGTCAAGCTGCTGTCTCCGGTAGCCAACCCGGGCAAGGTGATCGCGGCGCCGGTGAACTACACCAAGCACCTGCAGGAAGCGCTGGCAGACAAAGGCATCCACCACGGCAACCTCATCAACGAGATTCACAGGGCCGGCATGTTCCTGAAAGCTTCAAGCGCGGTAGTCGGCCCCGGCGAGGGAGTGAGGCTCGTCCATACCGACCGCAGGAACGACCACGAAGTGGAGCTTGCCGTGGTCATCGGCAAGGCCGCAAAAAACGTCAGCGCCGCCGAGGCGCTCGCGTGCATCGCCGGGTACTGCATCGGCCTCGACATGACGATCCGCGGACCCGAGGAGCGCAGCTTCCGCAAGTCGCCCGACTCCTATTGCGTCCTCGGGCCTTGGCTTGCCACGCCGGACGAGGTGCCGGACCCTGGCGCGCTGGAGCTGTCCATCAGCGTGAACGGGGTGGTGCGGCAGCAGGCACACACCAGCGACCTGATCGTGAACGTCGCCGGGATGCAAGGTATAGAAGGCGGAGCCCCAGGCGATCAGCTCGGCGACGTTCACGATCAGGTCGCTGGTGTGTGCCTGCTGCCGCACCACCCCGTTCACGCTGATGGACAGCTCCAGCGCGCCAGGGTCCGGCACCTCGTCCGGCGTGGCAAGCCAAGGCCCGAGGAC
>DATACE010000344.1:0-5198 GCA_036259215.1 Burkholderiales bacterium
CGCTGTAGCCGAGAGCGAGCAGGGCGTTGAGCGCATCGTTCGCCTTGTCTGCGCCGGCAGGGACCTGCCCTTCGGCGAGCTTTCCCTTGAGCTCGAGGAGCAGCCGCTCGGCGGTTTTCTTGCCGATGCCGGGGATGCGAATAAGGCGCCCGGGCTCCTGAAGCGCGACTGCCTGGGCCAGGTCCGCCACCGACAGGCCAGACAGCACCGCGAGCGCCGTACGCGCGCCGACGCCCGAGATGCGGATGAGCTGGCGGAACGCCGCACGCTCCTCCAGCGTCGCGAAGCCGAAAAGAATGTGCGCGTCTTCGCGTACCGCAAGGTGGGTGTAAAGCGTGACCGGCTCGCCGGTGGCCGGAAGGCTGTAGAAGGTGCTCATCGGCACGTCGACTTCGTAAGCGATACCGGCCACGTCCACCAGCACCTGCGGCGGCTGCTTGCCGGCGAGCCGGCCGGTCAACCGGCCGATCACACCAGCCTGCCTTTCCGGATGCGGAAGAATTTCGTCTCGAGGTTCCCCAAGGCGCGGCCGTGCGCGTGGCAGATGGCGCAAGCGAGCGCGTCGGCCGCGTCGGGCGAGGGGTCGCCGGCCAGTCCCAACAGGCGCCTCACCATGTGCTGGACCTGCTCCTTATTCGCATGACCCTTGCCGACCACCGACTGCTTGACCTGCAATGCGGTGTACTCCGCGACCGGGAGGCCGGCGAGCACCGCGGCGCAGATCGCGGTGCCGCGCGCCTGCCCGAGGGCAAGCGTGGATTGCGGGTTGACGTTGACGAAGACCTTCTCGACTGCCACCTCGACCGGCCCGTGCAGCGCAATCACCTCGTTCAGGCCTTCGAGGATCGCCTTGAGCCGCACCGCAAGATCGCCGGCGCCCGATTTCACGCAGCCGCTCGTCACGTAGTGCAGCTTCGACCCCACGCTCTCGATCACGCCGAAGCCGGTGACCTGGAGTCCGGGATCGATGCCGAGGATCTTCAGTCGATCACCGCGGTGGTGTAGACGTCCTGGACGTCGTCCAGGCTTTCGAGCGCGTCGAGCAGCTGGCGCATGCGCCCGGCCTCCTCGCCGCCCATCGCCGCCTCGGCGCTCGGCTTCATGGTGATCTCGGCGAGCTCGGGCTTCAGACCCGCCTTGTCGAGCGCCGCCTTTACCGCGACGAAGTCGCCCGGCGCGCAGATGAGCTCGACCGAGCCGTCCTCGTGCTTCACCACGTCCTCGGCGCCGGCGTCGAGCGCAGCTTCCATCACGCGGTCCTCGCTGGTGCCGGGCGCGAACACGAACTGCCCGCAATGCTTGAACAGGTACGCCACGGAGCCGTCCGAGCCCATGTTGCCGCCGTTCTTGGTGAAGGCGTGACGCACCTCGGCTACCGTGCGCGTGCGGTTGTCGGTAAGGCAGTCCACCATCACCGCGGCGCCGCCCGGGCCGTAGCCCTCATAGCGCGCTTCCTCGTAGGTCACGCCATCCAGCGCGCCGCTGCCGCGCTTGATCGCGTTCTGCACGCTGTCCTTCGCCATGTTGGCTTCGCGCGCCTTGTCCATGGCGAGGCGCAGCCGCGGGTTGGTGCCGGGGTCGCCGCCGCCGAGCCGCGCGGCCACCGTGATCTCCTTGATGAGCCGCGTGAACACCTTGCCTTTCTTCGCATCCGCCGCAGCTTTGCGGTGCTTGATGTTCGCCCATTTGCTGTGTCCCGCCATAGTATGATTTTACGTCATGCCCCCGCCCCTTCTGCTCGCGAAGAACGACCGGCGGGAGCTGGCGCTGCTTCCCGCGCTCGCCAACCGCCATGGCTTGATCACCGGCGCGACCGGCACCGGCAAGACCGTGACGCTGCAGGCGCTGGCACAGCGCTTTTCGTCCATCGGCGTGCCGGTGTTCCTGTCCGATGTGAAAGGCGACCTCTCGGGCATCGGCAAGGCCGGCGGCGCGCATCCGAAGGTCGCGGAGCGGTTCAAGGCGCTGAAGCTCAAGCCCGATTTCGCGGCGTGCCCGGCGGCATTCTGGGATGTCTACGGCAGGAGCGGCCACCCGGTGCGAGCCACCGTGTCCGACATGGGGCCGCTGCTGCTAGGGCGCATGCTCGGCCTGAACGAGACGCAGGAAGGCGTGCTCAATCTCGTCTTCAAGATCGCCGACGACGGCGGCCTGCTGCTGCTCGACCTCAAGGACCTGCGGGCGATGCTGCAGCACGTCGGCGATAACGCAGCCAAGTACAAGACTGCCTACGGCAACGTTTCGGCGGCCTCCATCGGCGCCATCCAACGCGGCCTGCTCGCGCTGGAAAGCCAGGGCGCGGCGCAGTTCTTCGGCGAGCCGATGCTGGACGTCCATGATCTGATGCAGGCGCGCGATGGCCGGGGGGTGGTGAACCTCCTGGCCGCCGACCAGCTCATGAACTCGCCGCGGCTGTACTCCAGCTTCCTGCTGTGGCTTCTCGCGGAGTTGTTCGAGCAGCTGCCCGAGGTGGGAGACCCCGACAAGCCGAGGCTCGTGTTCTTCTTCGACGAGGCGCACCTGCTTTTCGACGAGGCGCCCAAGGCGCTGCTCGAGAAGGTAGAGCAGGTGGTGCGCCTGATCCGCTCGAAGGGCGTGGGCGTGTACTTCGTGACGCAGAACCCGCTCGACATTCCGGACGCGGTGCTCGGGCAGCTCGGCAACCGCGTGCAGCATGCGCTGCGCGCCTACACGCCGCGCGACCAGAAGGCGGTGAAGACCGCCGCCGAGACGCTTCGGCCCAATCCGCAGCTCAAGGCGGAAAAGGTCATCACCGAGCTCGGCGTAGGCGAGGCGCTGGTGTCATTCCTCGACGAGAAAGGCCGGCCCTCGGTGGTGGAGCGCGCCTTCATCGTGCCGCCGGGAAGCCAGGTCGGCCCGCTCACCGCGGAAGAGCGCAAACAGCTCCTCGAGTCCTCGGACCTATACGGGCACTACGAGAAGACGATCGACCGGGAGTCGGCGTACGAGAAGCTCAAGGCGCGCGCCGAAGAGCAGCTGCCGGAGAAACCCAGAGCGGCCGGACGGACGCCACAGACTCTGCTTGAGGCGATGACCAGGAGCGCGGCCCGCAGCATCGGCTCCGAACTGGGCCGACAGGTGCTGCGCGGGGTGCTGGGCTCGATCCTCGGCGGCAAGCGGCGTTGACGCCGGCGGCGTACCGCGGCTGGGGCATCGCCTTCGCCGTGATCGGCGTTCTCGCGTTCTCGCTGCGCCCCATCCTGATCAAGCTATCCTATGCGGCGCACCCGGTCAGCCCTACGACGCTGCTGTTTCTGCGAATGACGCTGTCGCTGCCGTTTTTCCTCGTGATCGGCTGGTGGCTCCGCGCCCAGCAGCCGCGGCTTACGGCGCGCGACTGGGGCAATGTCGGCCTGCTGGGCTTTCTGGGCTACTACGGCGCGTCGTTTCTCGACTTCCTCGGGCTGCAGTACGTGGGCGCGGGCGTCGGGCGGCTGATCCTGTTCCTGTTTCCAACCCTGGTGCTGCTGCTCTCCTTTTTCTTCCTGGCCAAGAGGCCTTCGGGGCGCGAGCTGATCGCGCTGGCCACAAGCTACGCCGGCATCGCCCTGGTGGTCTCCAGCCAGGCGGCGCCCAGCGCCGAGGGACGACTGTTCCTGTTCGGGGCGCTGCTCATCTTCGGCGGCGCGCTGCTTTATGCCGTCTACCTCGTGGCCGGCAGCCAGGTAGTGAAACGCGTGGGCTCGATGCGCTTCACCGCCTATAGCATGGCGATCTCGTCGGTGCCGGCGATGCTGCAATTCGCGCTGCTGGAGCCGGCGAGCGCGCTCGACCTGCCGGCCGCCGTCTGGGGCTATGCCGGCGTGCTCGCCACCTTGAGCACGGTGCTGCCGGTGTTCCTGCAGGCCGAAGCGCTGAAGCGTATCGGCGCAAACCATTTCGCGCTGATCGGGGCGGTCGGCCCGCTGAGCGTCGCCGTCACCAGCGCGCTCGGCCTGGACGAGCCTTTTACCTGGGTGCAGGCGCTCGGCGGCCTGCTGGTCATCTCCGGCGTGCTGCTGGTTTCTGTGAAAAGGAGCTGAAGATGGATCTCGGAATACGCGGCAGGACCGCGCTGGTGTGCGCGGCATCGAAGGGCTTGGGCAAGGGCTGCGCCATCTCCCTCGCGCGCGAGGGCGTGAACCTTGTCCTTACCGCGCGCGGCAAGGAGGCGCTGGACGCTACCGCGGCGCAGATCGCTGCCGCATGCAAGGTCAGCGTGAAAACGGTCGTTGGCGACATCACGACCGCCGAAGGGCGCGAAGCCGCGCTGAAGGCCTGTCCTTCGCCCGACATCCTGGTCACCAACGCCGGCGGACCGCCGCCGGGCGACTTCCGCGCCTGGGACCGCGATGCCTGGGTCAAGGCACTGGAGGCGAACATGATCACGCCCATCCTGCTCATCCGCGCGGTGGTCGACACGATGATCGCCAAGCGCTTCGGCCGCATAGTCAACATCACCTCGGGCGCCGTGAAGCATCCGATCCCGGAGCTCGGCCTGTCCAACGGCGCGCGCACCGGGCTTACCGGGTTCATTGCCGGCCTGTCCCGCACCACGGTCCAGCACAACGTGACCATCAACAACCTGCTGCCGGGGCCCTTCGACACCGACCGGCTTCGCTCGAACCTGGAGTTCCACGCGAAGAAGCTCGGCAAGGCGAGCGAGGAGCTGGCACGCGTGCGCGCCGAGGCGAACCCGGCCAAGCGCTTCGGCAGCGCGGAGGAGTTCGGCGACGCCTGCGCCTACCTGTGCAGCGCCCAGGCGGGCTTCATCACCGGGCAGAACCTGCTCATGGACGGCGGCGCCTACCCCGGGACGTTCTAGTGGAAATCAGGCGCATCGCCGGCGCGCTGGGCGCCGAAATTCTCGGAGTGGACCTGTCCAAGGACGTGGCCGCCGAGGCGATTCGTGCGGCGTTGCTCGAGCACCAGGTGATCTTTTTCCGCGAGCAGGCGCTCACCCCGGCCCAGTTCCTGGCATTCGCGCGGCGTATGGGCCGGCCGGTCGAGTACCCGTTCGTCAAGGGCATCGAAGGTTTCCCGGAAGTGATCGAGGTGAAGAAGCTCGAGCACGAGCGCCACAACTTCGGCGGCGTCTGGCACTCGGATACGGCATACCTCGACGAGCCGCCCATGGGCTCGATGCTGCTCGCGCGCGAGGTGCCGCCGCAGGGCGGCGACACGCTGTTCGCCAGCCA
>DATACE010000345.1:0-3569 GCA_036259215.1 Burkholderiales bacterium
CGCCGCCCGACGCCGGCCCGCGCGCGCGCGACACGCTGCGCAACCGCGAGCGGGGTGACCGATGAGAGCCATCGGCCCGGTTCTCGCGCTGCTGGTGGTGCTGGCGCTGATCATTTCCAGCGCCCTGTTCAGCGTCGACCAGCGGCAGAACGCCATCGTGTTCCAGCTCGGCGAGATCAAGAAAGTGGTGCAGGAGCCCGGCCTGCACTTCAAGTGGCCGATGCTGCAGAACGTGCGGCACTACGACATGCGCATCCTGACGTACGACGACACCGAGCCACTGCGCTTTCTCACCCAGGGCAACCGGCCGGTGCTTGTGGACTCGTTCGTCAAGTGGCGCATCAACGACGTGCAGCAGTACTACGTCAGCGTGGAGGGCGACGAGTTCCGCGCCGCCACGCGCATCCGCCAGACCGTGTCGGGCGCGCTGCGCGACGAGTTCGGCGTGCGCACGCTGCACGAGGTGGTGTCCGGCGAGCGCGAGCAGATCATGAGCCAGGTGCGCAGCAAGGTCGATGAGGACCTGAAGCGCATCGGGGTGGGCGTGGTGGACGTGCGCCTGAAGCGCGTGGACCTGCCGTCAGACGTGAGCGAGTCGGTGTATCGGCGCATGGAGGCCGAGCGCAAGCGCATCGCCAACGAGCAGCGCTCGACCGGCGCGGCCGACGCCGAGAAGATCCGCGCCGACGCCGACCGGCAGCGCGAGGTGCTGCTTGCCGAGGCCTACCGCGACGCGCAGCGCGTGCGCGGCGAGGGCGACGCCAAGGCCGCGGCCATCTACGCCGCCGCCTTCAACCAGAACCCGGAGTTCTTCTCCTTCTACCGCAGCATGGAGGCCTACCGGAACACCTTCCGCGGCCGCAACGACCTGCTGCTGGTGGAGCCGAATTCCGACTTCCTGCGCTACTTTAGGGACTCGCTGGGCAAGGACGTCGCGCCGAGACGATGAGCCATGGGCACGACTTTGATCATGGCGCTCGCCTTGATGCTGATCCTCGAGGGGGTGCTGCCCTTCCTCGCGCCTAACCTCTGGCGCGACACGTTTCGCCGCATCACGCAGATGAGCGACGGCCAGATCCGCTTCGTCGGCCTGTCGTCGATGATCGTCGGGCTGCTGATTCTCGCCTGGGTGCGCTCATGAAGTGGGTGCTGCCCTGAAGTGGCTCCTTCCCGAGTACATCGAGGACATCCTTCCCGCCGAGGCGATGAGGATGGAATCGCTGCGAAGAAAGCTGCTGGATCTTTTTTTCGCCAAGCACTACGAGCTGGTGATGCCGCCGCTGCTCGAATACACCGACTCGCTGCTCACCGGCACCGGCCACGACCTGGAGCTGCGCACGTTCAAGGTCGTGGACCAGCTGTCGGGGCGCATGATGGGGTTGCGCGCCGACATCACGCCGCAGGTGGCGCGCATCGATGCGCATCTGCTGAACCGCAACGGCGTCACGCGCCTGTGCTACTGCGGCAGCGTGCTGCATACGCGGCCCGCCGGCTCGTCGGCCACACGCGAGCCTATCCAGATCGGCGCCGAGCTGTACGGCGACGCCGAAGTTGCTGCCGACGTCGAGATGCTGCAGCTGCTGTGCCACGCGCTGGAGGTCGCCGGCGTGCGCAGCGCACGCGTTGACATCGGCCACGTGGCGGTGTTCCGGGCGATCGCGCACTCGGCCGGCATCGGCGGCGAAGCCGAAGCGGCGCTGTTCGAGGCCCTGCAAAAAAAGGATGTTCCCGCGCTCAGGGAGCTCACCAAGGGCATCGAGTCGAAAACCCGGGACGCGCTGCTGCTGCTGCCCGAGCTCTACGGCGGCGCCGAAGTGCTCGAGCTCGCCGAGAAGAAGCTGCCCAAGCTGCCCGAGCTCACGCGCGCGCTCGGCACGCTGCGCAAGCTGGCCGCCGCCTGCCGCATCCCGACGGGGTTCGACCTCGCCGAGCTGCGCGGCTACCGCTACCACTCGGGCGTGGTATTCGACGCCTACTGCGACGGCGTGAGCGGAGCGGTGGGGCGCGGCGGTCGTTACGATGAAGTCGGCAAGGCTTTTGGACGCGCTCGTCCTGCTACGGGTTTTTCGATCGATTTGAGAAGTCTGACCGGGGCATCGACGTGAGCGCGCGCAACGTGGTGGTCATCGGCACGCAGTGGGGCGACGAAGGCAAGGGCAAGATCGTCGACTGGCTCACGGACCGCGCGCAAGGCGTGGTGCGCTTCCAGGGCGGCCACAACGCGGGCCACACGCTGGTGATCGCGGGCAAGAAGACGGTGCTGCACCTCATCCCGTCCGGAATTCTGCGCGGCGGCGTGGACTGCTACATCGGCAACGGCGTGGTGCTTTCGCCGCAGGCGCTGGTGCAGGAGATGGACGAGCTGGAGGCGGCCGGCGTGCCGGTAGCGGCGCGCCTGCGCGTGTCCGAGGCCTGCCCGCTCATCCTGCCGTACCATGCCGCGCTCGACCTTGCGCGCGAGGCAGCCAAAGGCGCGCAGAAAATCGGCACCACCGGCCGCGGCATCGGCCCGGCCTACGAGGACAAGGTGGCGCGGCGCGCTATCCGGCTGCAGGACCTGTTCAAGCCGGTGCGCTTCGCCGAGAAGCTCACCGAGATCCTAGACTTCCACAATTTCGTCCTGGCCAACTACTACAAGCAGCCGCGCGTCGACTTCCAGAAGACCTTGGACGAGGCGCTCGCTTTCGCCCCCCGGCTCGCGCCGCTGGTCGCCGACATCCCGCGCGGGCTGTACGAGGCGAACCGCGCCGGCAAGAACCTGCTGTTCGAGGGCGCGCAGGGCAGCCTGCTCGACATCGACCACGGCACCTATCCGTTCGTCACCTCGTCGAATTGCGTTGCCGGCGCGGCGGCCGCAGGCGCCGGCATCGGTCCCATGCACCTGCACTACGTCCTGGGCATCACCAAGGCCTATAGCACGCGCGTAGGCAGCGGACCGTTCCCCACCGAGCTGTCCGACGGCGTGGGCGAGCTGCTGCGCCAGCGCGGCCAGGAGTTCGGCGCCACCACCGGGCGGCCGCGGCGCACCGGCTGGTTCGATGCGGCGGCGCTCAAGCGCTCGATCCAGCTCAACGGCGTCTCGGGCCTGTGCATCACCAAGCTGGACGTGCTCGACGGCGTGGAGGCGGTGAAGATCTGCGTCGGCTACGAGGTCGAGGGGCGCATGAGCGACATCCTCCCGGTAGGCGCCGAGGAGCTCGAGCGCTGCGTGCCGGTGTACGAGGAGCTGCCGGGCTGGCAGGAGAGCACCGTGGGCGTGAAGTCCTACCAGGGCCTGCCCAAGGCCGCGCGCGCCTACCTGCAGCGCATCGAGGAGCTGTGCTCGGTGCCCGTCGATCTCATCTCCACCGGCCCTGACCGGGAAGAGACGATCGTCATGCGCCATCCCTACGACGTCTAGAACGCCATCAGGCTGCCGCCGAAGCTCTGGATGGGTCCGAGCGGGTTGGTGGTTTCCTCCTCGGAGCGGATGGAGGGCTGGCCGCCGGTCAGCTTGTAGACCACCACGCCCTTCCTGATCAGCAGCAGGCCGCGGAAGCTCCAGCCGTCGGTGCGGGTGCGGCGGTGGA
>DATACE010000346.1:0-4774 GCA_036259215.1 Burkholderiales bacterium
ATCGACGGTGAGCCGTTGCCCGCGCCGGCGGCGCCGCGGCCGCAGGTAGGCGGCGGCATCGGCCAGTCGCTGCCGATCCTGCTCATCCTGGCCGTGGTGGTCGGCGGCCTGCTGCGCCGCATGCTCGGGCGCGTGTTCGGCTCCATGGCGGCGGGCGGCGTGGTCGGCGGGCTGGCCTGGCTGCTGGTCGGGGCGCTGGGCGTGGCGCTGTTCGCCGGCGTGCTGGCGTTCATCTTCAGCCTGGTCGGCGGCGGTGGCCGGCGCGGGTACTACGGCGGCTTTCCCGGCGGGTTCGGCCGCACCGGGGGCTTCGGCGGCGGATTGGGCGGCCTGGGGGGCGGCGGCTTTCGCGGCGGCGGCGGCGGCTTCGGCGGCGGCGGCGCCTCGGGGCGCTGGTAGCGATGGACTTCAAGCGCCTGGCGAAGCACCTGTTCTTTCCGCGCGGCTTTCCCAAGAGCGCGATACCGGCGATCGAGCAAGCCATCGCCAAAGGCGAAGCGGCGCATCGCGGTGAAATCCGCTTCGCCGTCGAAGACGCGCTAGACGGCCCGGCGCTGCTCGCCGGCGAGTCGGCGCGCGAGCGCGCCGTCGAGGTGTTCGCGCAGCTGCATGTCTGGGATACCGAGGAGAACAACGGCGTGCTGATCTACCTGCTGCTCGCCGACCATGACATCGAGATCGTGGCCGACCGCGGCATCAACGCACGGGTAGCGAAAGCCGAGTGGGAGAAAGTCTGCCGCGACATGGAGCAGGCGCTCGCGCGCGGCGCGTACCAGCAGGCCATCGTCACCGGGATCGAGGAAGTGTCGGCGCTGCTGGCGCGCCACTATCCGCCGCGGCCGGGGGACCGCGACGAGCTGCCCAATAAGGCGGTCATGCTATGAACCGGCGCGACTTCCTCGGCAGCGCCGCTGCCCTGGCGCTCGCTCCTCGGATTTCTGTTGGAGAAACGAAGAAGCTGCGCCTGGCGCCCGCGCGCCAATCCCTGGTGGGGGCGACCCATCCGGCCACCGAGGTCTGGGCGTACAACGGCGCGGTGCCCGGACCCGAGCTGCGCTTCAGGCAGGGCGAGCGGCTCGTCGTCCCGGTGGAAAACGCGCTGCCGGTGGAGACGACGTTGCACTGGCACGGCATCCGGTTGCCCAACGCCATGGACGGCGTGCCGCACCTGACGCAGCCCCCGATCGCCGCGCACGGCGGGCGCTTCGTCTACGAGTTCGACCTGCCGGATGCCGGCACCTATTGGTACCACCCGCATCTGGGCAGCCCCGAGCAGGTCGGGCGCGGCCTGTACGGCGCGCTCATCGTCGAGGAGCGCGAGCCGCCCGTGGTCGACCGCGACCTCGTCTGGGTGCTGTCGGACTGGCGGCTCGATCGGCAGGCAAGGAACGTCGAGGACTTCCGCAACTTCATGGACTCGAGCCATGCCGGGCGCATCGGCAATACCGTTACCGTCAACGGCGCGATCCGCGAAACGTTCGCCGTGCGCGCCGGCGAGCGCATCCGTTTGCGCCTCATCAACGCGTCGAATGCGCGCATCTACGGCCTCAGCTTCGAGGGTCACCAGCCGTGGGTGGTGGCCCTGGACGGCCACCCGGTCGCCCCGCACTGGGACGGTCGCGTAGTCCTCGGGCCGGGGATGCGCGCCGACGTGATCCTCGACTGCACCGCCGCGCCCGGCAGCCGCCACCGCATCATCGACGACTTCTACGCGCGGCGCGCCTACCGTTTGCTGAACATCGAGTACGCGAGCGACAAGCCGCTGCGCGAGGCGTTCGAGCCGGCGCCGCGCCTGCCCGCAAACCGGATCCCGCAAGCCGACTTGGACAAGGCGGCGCGGCATCGCATCGTGTTCGGCGGCGGCATGATGGGCGCCATGCCGAGCCAGCGCGAGCACCGCGGTCTCTTCTGGACGGTGAACGGCAAGCCAGTGCCGGAGGGCACGCACGCGCATTCGCCTCTTCTTAATCTGAGTGAAGGCAAGTCCTACCTCCTCGAGCTGGTCAACGACACGTCGTGGCACCACCCGATCCATCTTCATGGGCACGTGTTCAAGATCCTGTCGCGCAACGGCAAGCCGGTGATGCCGGACCAGCTGGGCGACACGGTGCTGCTCGACCCCGACAGCCGCGCCGAGATCGCCTTCGTGGCCGACAACCCAGGCGGCTGGATGCTTCACTGCCACGTGCTCGATCACCAGGTGACCGGGATGATGGCGGTGGTGCGGGTCGCATGAAGCGCGGCCTGCTTGTCCTTTTCCTGATTCTCGGTTGCACAGAGTCGAAGCCGGATCCGGCGCAGCTTGCCGCTGGGCAGAAGCTCTACGCGCAGCACTGCGCTGCCTGCCACGGCGCAAAGCTCGAAGGGCAGCCGAACTGGCAGCGACGGCTGCCGAACGGAAAGCTTCCCGCGCCGCCGCACGACGAGAGTGGCCACACCTGGCACCACCCGGACGAGGTGCTGTTCGCCATCACCAAGCACGGCATGGTGCCGCCCTACGCGCCGCCCGGCTACGCGAGCGACATGCCCGCGTTCGCCGGCGTCCTGTCGGATAGCGAGATCCGCGCCGTGCTCGCCTACATCGAGAGCCACTGGACCGATCCGCAGCTGCTCAAGGCACGCGCCGAGATCGTCCGCAACGCGCGGCGCTAATCCTCAGCGTTCAACCGGCAGCCCGGCCGCGCGCCATTCCGGGAACCCGTCCTGCAATCGCCGCGCTTTCCAGCCGCGCTTGCGCAAGGTCTCCACCGCATCGAAAGACATTACGCAGTAGGGCCCGCGACAGTAGGCCACCACCTCCTTGCGCTTGGGAAGCTTCGACAGGTAGCTCTCCAGCTTGCCGATCGGCACGTTGATCGCACCCGGAAGGTGGCCCGCGGCGTATTCCTCGGCCGGGCGCACATCGAGGACCGTGACCAGCCCTTTCTTGGCGCGCTCGAGCAGCTCGGCCGCCGGGACGGGCTCCATCTCGTCGCGGTGCGCAAGCCAGGTGCGCAGCAGGCGATCCACCTCGGCGACGCGATGTTCCGCGACTTCACGCAGGGAGGAGAGCAGCAGGGAAACGTCGTCGCCGGCGAGCGTGTAATAGACACGCAGTCCGTCCTTGCGCGCGAGCACGAGACCCGCCTGGCGCAGCGCCTGCAGGTGCTTCGAGCAGTTGGCCATGGACAGGCCGGTCATCGTGGCGAGCTCGTCCACGCTGCGCTCGGTCTGCGCCACGTACTCGAGAAGGTGCAGCCGGGCGTCGCTGGCGAGCGCCTGCGCCACGCGCGCGAGCTGCTGGTAAACCGCGGATTTCACGCCCGCCATTGTAGCGACGGTCTCGACCACCTTCCGCGGAAGGGCAGGGCCAGCATTGCGGGCAAGGCGGCGCAATCCCCGGACTCCCGGAAATCGGGGATGCCGATCTGCATGCCGGCGTGGCCGGCACGCGGCTGCGCGCGGTAGGTGCCGAACAGGCGATCCCACAGCGACAGGTTGAAGCCGAAGTTGCTGTCGGTTTCGTCGCGCTCGACGGAGTGGTGCACGCGATGCATGTCGGGCGTGACCACCACGGCGCGCAGTGCCCGCTCGACCCGCTCGGGGATGCGCACGTTGGCGTGGTTGAACATGGAGGTGGCGTTGAGCAGCACTTCGAACAGCAGCACGGCTTCCGGCGGCACGCCGAGCGCCGCGATCACCGCGAGCTTCATCAGCATGGAGAGCAGGATCTCGACCGGGTGGAAGCGCGCGCCGGTGGTGACGTCGATGTCGAGATCGGCGTGGTGCACGCGGTGCAGGCGCCAGAGCGCCGGCACCGCATGGAACAGCAAGTGCTGCAGGTAAATGGCGAGATCGAGCAGCACGATGCCGCCGATCAGCGCCGCCCATCCAGGCAGTGCGAAGTGGTTGAGCAGGCCCCAGCCGTTCGCCTGCGCGAACAGCGCCGCGCCGACGGCGGCGGCAGGGAACGCGAGACGCACGAGCACGGTGTTGAGCGCCGCGATGCCCAGGTTCGCCGGCCAGCGCGCCCGGCGCGGCAGCGACAGCGCCCGGCGCGGCGCGAGGTATTCCCAAGCCGCCATGGCAACCAGCACGCCGAAGAAGGCGGCAAGGCGCAGTCCCGGCTCGATGGCCAGCAGTTCCATGGGCAACCTCAACTAATCGACTAAGCAGTTGAATAGTGCGCCGCACCGCCGGCGCCTGTCAAGCGCGGCAGAATGGCGCATGGCGGTTTTCATGGCGCTGCTGCTGGCGGCGGCCCCGGTGTTCGCAGGCGAGGCGTTGCGCGTGGTGGAGAGCCGCGAGCTGCCGGTCTCGCAGACCGCCGGGGACGCTTCGCACCGCCTGGATCTCACGGTGCACCTCTTTCGCGGCGGCCGCTGGTCGCAGGAGACGGTGGCCGACGCGGTGCTCGAGGCGGGCGGGTTGCTGCGCCAATGCGCGATCGCGCTGTCGCGGGTCGAGCTGCGGGTGGTGCAGGCGCCGCCGCGCTTCCGGGTGTACTGGACGCCGCTCTCTCGGGAGCTGCTGGCGCGCCTGCCCACGAGCAGGCCGGCGATTTTCTTCGTCGACGACACGCGCAACGATCCGGCCTTCGACGCCGAGGCGATCGGGCGCGGCAACTCGGCGGGGCGCCCCGAGCTCGCCGGCACCGTCTGGGTGGCGTACGGCGCCCGCGACCTGCCGCAGGTCCTGGCCCACGAGCTGGCGCACCTGCTGGCCGACAGCGGGAGGCATAGCGAGGCGCCCGACAACCTGATGCGGGCGGAGACTTCGCCGGCCAGCACGCGGC
>DATACE010000347.1:0-3255 GCA_036259215.1 Burkholderiales bacterium
CCGAAAGGCGCCGCCGGCTCGTAAAAGGCATGGTGGAGCTGATGTACGACGCCGGATCGGCTGCGTTTTACGACGTGCAGGAGCCGGGCTCCAAGCAAATCCGCGTGCTGACGCCGACCATCTTCTTTCCGCTCGCCATCGAAGAGCTGGACCGGGACCTCGCGAAGCGGGTGGTCGATGCCCATTTCGACCGCGAAAGCGAATTTGCGGCGCCCCTGCCCATGCCGTCGGTCGCCATGCGCGAACCGGCGTTCTTTGGCGGCCAGACGCCGTTCATCTGGCGCGGGCCCACCTGGGCGCCGACCAATTGGTTTCTCTACCATGCGTTGAAAAAGCGGGGCTTTGACAGCCACGCCGAGCGGCTGCGCCGCTCGTTGAGCGCGCTAGTGGAAAAAAGCGGCTTCCGGGAATACTACGACCCGGTCAGCGGCGAGGGGCACGGAGCGCGTCAATTCACGTGGTCGGGGCTCCTCGTGGACATGCACTGAATAGTTCGGCAATGACTTCCAGGCGGCTAGCTCCTCGGCGGCTGCACTGCGAGCCTCGATTTTCACCCGCCCGGCCCCGGGTTGTGCAGCATGGCGAGCACCTCCTGCCGCGCATGCCGGTCGTGGGCGAAAAGGCCGCGTAAGGCCCGCGTCGCCGTAGCGGAATGCTGCTTCTGCACGCCGCGCATCGCCATGCACATGTGCTGCGCTTCGGCCATCACCATGACACCTCGGGGACCAAGCACCTCGACCAGCGCCTCGGCCACCTGCTCCGTAAGGCGCTCCTGCACCTGGAAGCGCCGTGCATAGAGGTCGACGATGCGCGGGATCTTGGACAGGCCGATGATTTTCCGGTCCGGGAGGTAGGCCACGTGGATGCGGCCGAAAAACGGCAGCAGGTGATGCTCGCAAAGGGAGAAGAACTCCACGTCGCGCACCAGCACCAGCCCCTGGCCTTCGGCTTCGAATACGCCGCTGCCCACGACCATCGCCGGGTCGGCCTCGTAGCCGCCGGCGAGATAGCGCATCGCCGCGGCGAAGCGCCGGGGCGTCTGCACCAGGCCGGGACGTCTTACGTCCTCGCCCAGGTGGGCCATGATGGCCTCCACATGGGGAGCAATCGGGTCCGCAAGCGCAGTCTCGAGGTCGGCATGGTCCATCGGGCAGGATCCCTCCTTGGTTGTGGGTTACGCTGATTGGATGAGCGCCCCCGCGGCCGCGTTTCAAGGCGCAGACTCCCGGAACGGGAACGCCAAAGCGCGCATCCAATGGCCATGAAAACCGCCATCCGCGCGGAGGCCGCCGAGCGGCCGACCGACACAGAGCTAATTCACCGGACCCAGGCGGGCGACATGCGCGCTCTGGAGGCCCTGATGCGCCGCCATAACCGCAGGCTTTACCGGACTGCGCGAGCCATCCTGCGGGACGACGCCGAAGCCGAGGATGCCGTGCAGGAAGCCTATCTTAAGGCCTACAAGGCGCTCGGAGCCTTCCGCGCCGAGTCCAAGCTGTCCACCTGGCTGGTGCGCATCACGGCCAACGAGGCGCTCATGCGCCGCCGCAAGAACGCCCGCACCGCCGCCGTGGTGCCGATGGATGCGGTTGGCGCCGCGGGCGCGAGATGGGAAGAACCTATGTCTGACCAAGCCGGTCCCGAACGCAATGCCCTGGGCGGGGAGATGCGGCAGCTGCTGGAAAAGCGCATCGATGCCCTGCCCGATGGCTACCGCGCGGTGTTCGTGCTGCGCGCGCTGGAGGAGCTCACCGTGGAGGAAACCGCGGCGGCGCTGGACATTCCCGAGGCCACGGTGCGCACGCGCTACTTTCGCGCGCGCGGCCTGTTGCGCGAATCGCTCGCACGCGACATCGACCGTAGCCTCGAGGATGCTTTCGCCTTCGCCGGCGCGCGCTGCGATCGCATCGTCGCCAACGTGCTCGAGAGGATCAAGGCGGGAACGTAAGCGGGTCGCTCGTGCATCCAATGTGTGGGTCAACAACCACACAAGGAAATGACATGAGCTTCTTCGCGTTCTCTTCCCCGCTCGTCGCACGGCGCGCGTTCCTCGGAAAATCCGGTCTGGTGCTTTCCGGCACGGCGATCGCGCTGCTCGCCGGTCGCGACGTCCTGGCGGCAAAGGCAGGCGGGTCCACCGCGGCCGACGCCAACATCCTGAACACCGCGCTCGCCGCCGAGCTCGAGGCGGTGGCCGCCTACCAGGTCGGTGCGGAAAGCGGCCTGCTCGAAAAGCCCGTGCTCGCGCTCGCCGGCCAGTTCCAGGGCCACCACAAGGAGCACGCCGACCTGCTGGCGAAGACCATCCGGCAGCTCGGCGGCAAGCCGGTCGACGCGAAGAAGAAGTACGACTTCCCGACCAGCGCACTGAAGGACCAGGCCGATGTGCTGCGCTTCGCCGCGAGCCTGGAGAAAGGCGCCGTGAGCGCCTATCTGGGCGCGGTGCCGCTGTTTCGCAACCGCGACCTGTCCAAGGCGGCCGCCAGCATCCTGGGCGACGAGGCGATGCACTGGGCGGTGCTGCGCAACGCACTGGGCGAAAACCCCGTTCCCTCGGCTTTCGTCTCGTAATGCTCGAAGGTGCAGTCCTGGTCGCTGCACTGGCGCTTGGCGATGCCAAGGCAGGCGAGGACGTCTACTCGCGCTGCCTTGGCTGCCATTCCTTGGAATACAACCGCACCGGCCCCAAGCATTGCGGCCTCATCGGGCGGCGCGCCGGCAGCGTGCCCGGCTACGAGTACTCGCCCGCGATGAAGCGCTCGGGCATCGTCTGGAGCGAAAAGGCGCTCGAGCGCTTCCTCGCCGACCCGGGCAAGACCGTGCCCGGCACCACCATGACCTACGCCGGCGTTTCCGACCCGGCGGACCGGTCGAACCTCATCGCATACCTGAAAAAACAACGCTGCGAATGAGAAAAATGGGGTCCGTCCCCATTTAGGAGGGTCAGGCGGGCAGCGTGACGCAGGCGTCCTCGTACTTGCCCTCCCCCATTGTGCCGGGCTCGAAGATCTCGCGCTCGCGGATCCACTTGAAGGAGTCCTCGAACACTTCCTTGGTGTAGGGCTCGAACACGATGCGCTCGCCCGGCCCCCAGCGGCGCGTATCGATCTGCGCCAGGAAGCGCTGGGGGAACTCGTTGCGGTAGTGCTTGGTGTAGAGCTCGGGCCGCAGGTCGATGTCGCGCTGCGCGAGGCGCAGGGCGGCGAAGTATTTCTTCAGGTCCGAAGGCTCCGGGTCGCCGGTGATCATAGTGGC
>DATACE010000348.1:0-8767 GCA_036259215.1 Burkholderiales bacterium
GTGTACGCGATCGCGGCGCTGTTCAACCTGCAGATTCCGCGCACCGGCGTGAGCCTCACGCCCTTGCCGCGCCACCCGCTCGCCACGCTGCGCGACTTCAGCCGCTGCGTGGCGCACCTGTGGAAGGACCGGCTCGGCCAGATCTCGCTCGCCGTGACCACGCTCTTCTGGGGCGCCGGCGCGACGCTGCAGTTCATCGTCATCGAATGGGCGCGCGCCACGCTGGGCTTCGACCTGTCGAAGGCGGCGATCCTGCAGGGCGTCACGGCCTTCGGCATCGCCATCGGCGCGGTGCTCGCCTCGGTGTGGGTGGCGCTCGACCGCTCGGTGCGCGTCATTCCGCTTGGCATCGCCATGGGCGTGGTGGTGCTGTCGATGAACTTCGTCAGCCAGATCTGGCTCGCCATCGTGCTCATGGTGCTGATCGGCGGGCTCGCCGGGTTCTTCGTCGTGCCCATGAATGCGCTGCTGCAGCACCGCGGCCACCACCTGGTGGGCGCCGGGCGCTCCATCGCCGTGCAGAACTTCAACGAGAACAGCTCCATCCTGGTGATGATCGCGCTGTACTCGCTGCTGCTGCACGTGGGCTTTTCGATCTACTTCGTGATCGCGGCGTTCGGCCTGTTCGTCGCCGGCACCATGACGCTGGTGCAGGGCTGGTATCTGCACAACCGGCGCGCGCACCGCGAAGAAGTCGAGCGCTTGCTCGCCTTCGCGCGCGCCGAGGACCCGCACCAGAGATAGCGAGCGGTCCCTACTTCAGTCCTTGCATGGTTTTTCGGGCCAAAACCAAGTCTTCCCAGGCCTTGGCTTTATCCGGCAAGGTTCGCAACAGGTAAGCAGGGTGGTAGGTGACGATGAGCGGCACGCCGGCGTAGCGGTGCACCTTGCCGCGCAGGCTGGCGATGCTCGCGTCCGTGTTCAGCAGCGTCTGCGCCGCGAAGCGCCCCAGGGCGAGAATCAGCCGGGGCTTCACCAGCTCGATCTGGCGCAGCAGGTGCGGCGTGCATTTCGCCACTTCCTCCGGCTGCGGGTTGCGGTTGCCCGGCGGTCGGCACTTGAGCACGTTGGCGATGTACACGTTGCGCTCGCGCTGCAGGTCGATGGCGGCGAGCATGTTGTCCAGCAGCCGCCCGGCCTGGCCGACGAACGGATCGCCCAGCCGGTCCTCCTCCGCGCCCGGCGCCTCGCCGATCAGCATCCACTCGGCATTCTCGTCGCCCACCCCGAACACGGTCTGCGTGCGGCTCTGATGCAAGGCGCACTGCGTGCAGCCGGACACCGCCTGCTTGAGCTCCATCCAGCCGATGGAAGGCTTTTGCTCGGGCGAAGGGTCTTGCAACGGCTTGTTCCTGACCCGCCAGATGGGCGCCAGGCCCATCTCCGCCAGCACCTCGTCGCGGCGGCTCACGGCAGCTTCAGGCTGAACACCAGTGCGTCCTCGCGACCGGCGTGCGCGGGGTAATAGCCTTTGCGCAGCGCGACCTGCCGGAAGCCGAAGCGCGTGTACAGCGCCTTGGCGGCGAGGTTGCTCGGGCGCACTTCGAGGAAAAGACTGGCCGCGCCGCGCCGGCGCGCGAGGTCGGCGGCTTCGCGCAGCAGGGCGCGGCCGTGGCCGCTGCGCTGGTGGCGCGCGGCGATCGACAGGTTGAGCAGGTGCGCCTCGCCGGCGGCCGCCATGAGGATGAAGTAGCCGACCAGCTCGCCCTCCAGCCGCCAGGTGCGGCAGTCGTAGCCCGCGCGCAGCGAATCGACGAAGTTGCCGCGCGTCCACGGATGGCTGTAGATGGCGCCTTCCACCGCCAGCACCTCGTCCAGGTCCGCCGGCCGCATGGCCTCGAGACGCGGCGGCTCCTTAAGGACGGCGCTCATCGAGCTCCGCCCGGGTAAAGGCGACTTTCTCGCGCACGTACACCGGTACGGCCTGCGCGGCGTCCACGCCCTCGCCCGCCGCCAAGCGCGGGGCGGCGAGGCGCGCGACTGCCATCGCGGTCGGATGCAGCTCCGGCATCAGGCGCGCCATGCCCGGATTTCCGTACACCGCAAAGCCGTTGCCGCAGCCGACCCAGTCGGTCTCCAGAGGCGTTATGTGAGGGGTCATGCGTTCAGGCGCCACGCATTGCGCCGGCACCACCTCGTGCCAGCGGCCGGCGCGCTTTTCGAGCGCCGCATAATACACTTCGCGCATCCGCGCATCGAGGCAGGCGACCACGCGCGGCGCGCCGCTTTCCTCGGCCATCGCCTCCAGCGTCGAGATGCCCAGCACCGGCAGCCCGCGGGCCAAGGCCAGGCCCTGCGCGATGCCGCACGCAATTCTGAGGCCGGTGAAGGAGCCCGGACCGGCGCCGAACGCGATGGCGTCGAGCTCCCCGGCACCGAGGCGCGCCTCGCGCAGCAGCTGCTGCAGGAACGGCAGGACCAGCTCTGAGTGGCGGTTGGCGGCCCGGCGCTCGACGCAGGCAATCTCGCCGTCGCGGTAGAGCGCCACGCCGCACCACTCCGTCGAGGTCTCCACGGCCGCGAAGCGCATGGCGAATTCTATATACTGCCGGCCATGAAAGAGCACCTCATCGCCGTAATCCCCGGGGACGGCATCGGACGCGAAGTGATCCCGGAAGGCGTGCGCGCCCTGGAGGCGGCCGGCGCGAGGCACGGGCTGCGCTTCACGTGGAAGGAATTCCCGTGGAGCTGCGACTGGTACAAGACGCACGGCCGCATGTGCCCGCAGGACGCGCCCGACATCCTGCGCAAGTTCGACGCCGTGTACTTCGGCGCCGTCGGCAATCCGGCGATCGTGCCCGACCACGTCTCGGCCTGGGGCTGCTCATCAACTTTCGCCGCTGGTTTGACCTGTACGTCAACCTGCGGCCGGTGCGTCTGTTCGAAGGGCTGCCCTGCCCGCTCGCCGGACGCAAGCCAGGCGACATCGACTACTACGTGATCCGCGAGAACACCGAAGGCGAGTACGGCGGGGTCGGCGGCCGCGTCTACGAAGGCACGCCCAACGAAATCGTGATGCAGCAGGCGATCTTCTCGCGCCGCGGCGTGGACCGCATCATGAAATACGCCTTCGAGCTCGCGCGCACGCGCAAGAAGCACCTCACCAGCTGCACCAAGTCCAACGGCATCTCGATCACCATGCCGTACTGGGACGAACGCTTCGCCGAGATGCGCAAGCAGTTCCCCGACGTCAGGACCGACCAGTATCACGTCGACGGCCTGTCGATCCAGATGGTGCTCAATCCCGAGCGTTTCGACGTGATCGTCGCCTCCAACCTGTTCGGCGACATCCTGTCGGACCTGGGGCCGGCCACCGCCGGCACCATCGGCATCGCGCCTTCCGGGAACATCAACCCCGAGCGCACCGCGCCTTCCATCTTCGAGCCGGTGCACGGCTCGGCGCCCGACATCGCCGGAAAGCGCATCGCCAACCCGATCGGCGCGATCTGGTCGGGCGCGCTTATGCTCGAGCATCTCGGCCACGCCGAGGCCGCGGCCGACGTGGTGCGCGCCATCGAGCGCGTCATCGTCGAAGGCCCGCACACGCCCGACATGAAAGGCAAGGCGAGCACCTCCGAAGTGGGCGCCGCCGTCGCCGAGGCGATCCGCAGCCAGTCAAAAATCGCCGCTTGAAGACGTATCGCATCGCGTCGATCCCCGGCGACGGGATCGGCAACGAGGTGATTCCCGCGGGCATCGAGGTGCTGCAGGCCCTGCAGGAGGGCTTTCGCATGGAATTCGAGAGCTTCGACTGGTCCTCGGAACGCTACAAGAAGACCGGCGCCTACATTCCCGCGGGCGGGCTGGCGAAGCTGAAGGCGTTCGACGCCATCTTCTTCGGCGCCGTGGGCGCGCCCGACGTGCCGGACCACGTGTCGCTCTGGGGCCTGCGCCTGCCCATCTGCCAGGGCTTCGACCAGTATGCCAACGTGCGACCCTCGCGCCTGCTCCCCGGGATCCCGAGTCCCATGAAGAACGCCGCCGAGATCGACTGGGTCATCGTGCGCGAGAACACCGAGGGCGAGTACTCCGGGGCCGGCGGCCGCGTCCATCCCGGCCTGCCGAACGAAGTCGCCCTGGAGGTCTCGACCTTCACGAGAAGCGGCGTGGAGCGCGTGCACCGCTTCGCCTTCGAGCTCGCGCGCAAGCGGCCGCGCCGGCACCTCACCCTGGTAACCAAGTCGAACGCCCAGCGCCACGGCATGGTACTGTGGGACGAGATCTTCTATGAGGTAGCTTCATCGTTTCCCGACGTGGAGACCGACCGGATCCTGGTCGACGCGGCGACCACGCGCATGGTGCTCAAGCCGGCGTCGATCGACGTCATGGTGGCGTCCAACCTGCACGCCGACATCCTCTCCGACCTCGCGGCGGCGCTGTCCGGGTCGCTGGGCATCGCGCCCACCGCCAACCTGAATCCGCAGCGCCAGTTTCCGTCGATGTTCGAGCCGATCCACGGCTCGGCGTTCGACATCACCGGCAAGGGCGTGGCCAACCCGATCGCGACCTTCTGGAGCGCCTCGATGATGCTCGAGCACCTGGGCCAGGCCGCGGCCGCCGCGCGCCTCATGAAGGCGGTGGAGGCGGTCACCGGGAGGAAGGTGTTCACGCCCGACCTCGGCGGGCGCGCGCGCACGCGCGAAGTGACGGAGGCGGTGCTCGCCGCGCTCTAGATGCCCGAGGGGCTGTTGTACGAGCGCGACTTCATCACCCCCAAGGAGGAAGCCGAGCTGGTGGCGCACATCGGCCGGCTGCCGCTGCAGGAAGCCAGATACAAGGTGTACACCGCCAAGCGGCGCATCGCGGTGTTCGGCTCGGCCTATGACTTCGAGACCTACGAGCTCGGCCCGGCTCCGCCGCTTCCCGCGTTCCTCGAGCCCCTGAGGCAAAAGGCGGCGAAGCTCATCGGGGTTTCCGCGGACGCCTTCCCGCATGCCTTGGTCAACGAGTACCGGCCGGGCACGCCGCTGGGCTGGCACCGCGACGTGCCGGAGTTCGAGCTGGTCGTCGGCGTGTCGCTTGCCGGCGCCTGCCGCATGCGCTTTCGTCCGTATCCGCCGGCAAAAGGCGCCAAGGTGTTCGCGCTCGATTTGGAGCCGCGCTCGGTGTACGTGCTGCGCGACGAAATCCGCTGGCGCTGGCAACATAGCGTGTCGCCCACCAAAGCGCTGCGCTACTCCATCACGTTCAGGACCGCGACGCTCACCGGCAGGACAGCAAGATGACCGAGCGATGAAGGACGCCATAGTCACTCTCGAGGTCGTGGCCGTCTTCGCGCAGGCGAAGGAAGTCGACATCGCGGTGCGCATCGGCCGCGCCACGCCGCATGAAGACGGCTGGGCCTGCCCGGTGGAGCTCGCGCCGGTGTACGCGCAGCCCATGATCGTGCGCGGCGTCGACGCTTTCCACGCCACCTGGCTCGCCTGCTCGCTGGTGCTCAAGCTGCTGGGACAGCTGAAGCAGGAGGGCGCGGCGCTGCGCAGCCCCGACGGCAGCGAGTTCCCGGTCGACGCCTACCTCGCCGGCCTGGGCGATGCTGCAGGCGGATAGCAAGAGCAACCGCCTCACCGGCATCGCGCTCGTCTCGCTCACCTATGTGATCTTCACGCTCCTCGACGGCAGCGCCAAGTGGCTGGTCGGCAGCGTGCCGGTCATCGTGGTGGTGTGGCTGCGCTTTCTCACCCACGCGCTCTTTGCTTCTATCCTCCTCTTTCCCATCCGTGGCACTTCGCTGGTGAAAACCCGGCACTTGCGCTGGCACCTGGTGCGCGGCGCAATGTTCTGCGCCATGACCGGCATCAATTTCTGGGCGCTGCAGTTCCTGCAGCTCGCGGTGACCTCGGCGATCTTCTTCATCGTGCCCATCCTCATCGCCCTGATGGCCGCGCCGATGCTGGGCGAGAAGCTCGACGCCGGGCGCTGGATGGCGATCCTCGCCGGCTTCGCCGGCGTGCTGGTGATCGTGCGCCCGGGCAGCGCCGAGTTCCATCCGGCAATGCTGCTCTCGCTGGTGAACGCAGCGCTCTATGCGCTGTTCAACCTCACCACGCGCCACCTCGCCGCCTACGACCCGCCCGAAACCATCCAGTACCTGCCCGCGGTGGTCGCCTCGATCCTGCTTGCGCCCTTCGCCATTGCCGGCTGGCAGTCGCCGGCCACCGGGCTGGAATGGGCCGTCCTTTGCCTGCTCGGCGTGCTCGGCGGCACGGGGCACTACCTGCTCGCCCTCGCGCACCGCTATGCGCCCGCCACCGTCATCGCGCCGTTCCTGTACCAGCAGGTAATCTACATGGCGCTATTCGGCTACCTGGTGTTCGGCGACGTCCCCGGCGCCGGGGTATGGGTCGGCGCGGCCATCGTCATCGCGAGCGGGCTGTATCTGTTCGGGCGCGAGCGCGCCCGCGCCTAATGCGGTGAAGTGACTGGACGAAGCGATAAGGCTCCAGTAGATTTCGGCATAGGGGAAAGGGAGGGAAATGGCGACTCGCCGCAAGCGCGCGCGCCCGCTTCTGACGGGGCTGTCGTCCGACTGGTACTGGGAGCAGGACGCGTCGCTGCGCTTCGTGCGCGTGCAGGTTCAGGCCGGCACGCCCGGGGAGCAGGAGCTCGCGTCGAAGAGCCTGGGCCGCCGGCCCTGGGAAACCGGCATCTTCATCGAAGGCGGCTGGGACGCCCACCGTGCGCTGCTGAAAAAGCGCGCGCCGTTTCGCGAAGTGCTGATGTGGCGCGAACTCGACGACGGCAGCCGGCGCTACATCAGCGCGAGCGGCGAGCCGAGGTTCGACGCCCGCGGCCGCTTCGCCGGCTATCGCGGCGTGGGCCGCGATATCACGCGGCAAAAGCGCGGCGAGCTGCTGCTGCGGCTGCAGCACACCGTCATCCGCAGGCTGGCCGAAGCCGCGGATGCGGTCCAGGCGACCGAAGGCGCGCTGCGCGCCGTCTGCGAGACCGAAAGCTGGGATGTCGGCCACTTCTGGCGGCTAGATCCCGCGGCGCAGGTCATACGGCGCTTTGCCCACTGGGTGGTGCCCGGGGTGAGCGCAGCGCGCCGATTTTCCGATGCCCTGCGCGACGTGGACTTCGCGCCGGGCGTGGGCCTGGTGGGCGCGGCCTGGCAGTCGGCGCAGCCGATGTGGATTCCGGACTCGACCATGGATGCGCGCGCGCGGCGCAAGGCGCTTGCGGAAGAGACCGGGTTGCGCGGCAGCCTGCTATGCCCGATCCAGATCGACGGCAGCGTCGTCGGCGTGCTGGGCTTCGATTGCCGCAAAATCCGGCCACCCGACGAGGCGCTGCTGGAGGCGCTGACGGCGATCGGCACCCAGCTCGCCCTGTATCTGCGGCGCGCCGGCACCGAGGCCGCCCTGCGCCATAGCGAGGAGCGCTTTCGCCGCACCTTTGAGCTGGCCGGCTCGGGCGTGGCGCACCTGGGCCTCGACCGGCGTTTCCTCCGCGTGAACCGCAAGCTGTGCGATATCCTGGGGTACCCGGAGAGCGAGCTGATCGATCGCTCGGTGCTCGAGGTGTCGCACCCGATGGACGTGGAGCGCACCAATGCGCAGCGCGATCGCCTGTACGCCGGCGAGATCGACTCGGTCAGCATGGAGAAGCGCTATCGGCGCAAGGACGGCCGCGTGGTATGGGCTGCCTTGACCCTGGCGCTGGAACGCGATGCCGACGGCAAGCCGCAGTACGAAATCGCCGTGTTCGACGACATCACGGCGCGCAAGGCCGCCGAGGCGGCGATGCGCGAGAGCGAAGAGCGGTTCCGCCGCACCTTCGAGCTGGCGGGATCCGGCGTGGCGCATGTCGACGTCGAGGGCCGCTACCTGCGCGTCAACCGGCGCTTGTGCGAAATGTTCGGCTACGACGAGAGCGAGCTGGTCGGGCGCCCGGCGAAGGCGTTATCGCACCCGGACGACCGGGACCTCACGGACGCCGAGCGCGCGCGCATGTATCGAGGCGAGTGCGACGTGGCGCGATCCGAGAAGCGCTACCTGCGCAAGGACGGCTCGACGCTCTGGGTCAACATGTCGCTCGCGCTGGAGCGCGACCCCGCGGGCACGCCGCTCTACGAAATCTCGGTGCTCGACGACATCAGCGCCCGCAAGGCGGCGGAACACGCCTTGCGCGACAGCGAGGCGCGCTTTCGCAGCCTCACGGCGCTGTCCTCCGACTGGTTCTGGGAGCAGGACGCCGAGTTCCGCTTTACGCGGCTCGAGGGCCGCAATGTCGCCGGCGGCGACCGGAAAACGCGCGATGAGGTGATCGGCACGCATTGCTGGGACGACGCCGCGCTGCAGGTGGAGGGCGGGTGGGACGCGTATCGCCGCGTGCTCGAGGCGCGCGGCCGGTTCCAGGACGTGCTCATGTGGCGCCGCACATCCGCCGGCGCCACGCGCTACGTGCGCATCAGCGGCGAGCCGGTGTTCGATGCCGACGCCCGCTTCATCGGCTACCGCGGCGTGGGCCGCGATGTCACCGCGCAAAAGCAGGCCGAGGAATCGCTCCGCGAGAGCGAGGCGCGCTTTCGCAACACCTTCGAGCTTGCCGGGGTCGGCGTCGCGGCACGCCGTCCAGGGCCTCGCGCTGGCGGACCGGCTCGGGCTCCTCGGCGCGGTGCTGCCCGAGCTGTCCGACCTGCACGACGTCGACCAGAGCCACTACCACCACACGGATGTGTATGGGCATACGCTCGAGGTGCTCGAGCGGCTGGTCGAGCTCGAGGGCGAGGCGACGGGCGAGCTGCGCGAGGTGCTCGACGAGC
>DATACE010000349.1:0-12403 GCA_036259215.1 Burkholderiales bacterium
ACGACCCGGTCACTGAACTGCCCAATCGGGTGAGCTTCAGCGAGCACCTGGATGAAGCGATGCGGCGCGCGAAGCGCGCCGAGTGGCCGCTGGCCCTTTTGTTCGTGGACCTCGATCTTTTCAAGCGCGTCAACGACAGCCTGGGCCACGACGCGGGCGACCGCCTGCTGCGCACGGCCGGCGAGCGCATTAGCGGCGCGGTGCGCGAGGCGGATCTGCTGTTTCGCATGGGCGGCGACGAGTTCACCGTGCTGCTGGAGGACGTGCGCGGCCCGGAGGAGGCGGGCGCCGTGGCGCAGCGCATGCTGGAGGCCATCGCCGAGCCCCTGCAGATCGATCACCACGAGCTTTCGGTGTCCGCGAGCATCGGCATCGCCTTGTATCCGCGCGACGGCGAGCTGGGCGAGCGCCTGGTGAAGCGCGCGGATACCGCGATGTACCGTGCCAAGGAGCTGGGCCGCAACCGCTATGCCTTCTTCTCCCCGGAGATGAACCAGCGGGTCGAGGAGCAGATGAAGCTGGAAGCCGCGCTGCGGCGCGCATTGAAGAACGGCGAATTCGTCCTGTACTTCCAGCCGCGCGTCTCGGCAAGCACCGGACGGGCGGTCGGCGTGGAGGCGCTGCTGCGCTGGCGGCACCCGGAATGGGGACTGGTCGAGCCGGCGCGCTTCGTACCGGTGCTGGAGGAGACCGGGCTTATCGTGCCGGTAGGCGCCTGGGTGCTGGCCGAAGCCTGCCACCAGGCGAAGGCCTGGCAGGCCGGCGGGCGCAACCCGGTGCACGTGTCGGTCAACATCTCGCCGCGCCAGTTCCGCAGCGAGGGCCTGTTGCGGGCCGTGGCCGGGGCGCTGCGCGCGAGCGGCCTGCCGCCGCAGCTGCTGGAGCTCGAGCTCACCGAAAGCCTGCTGGTGGAAAACGTCGGGCACGCGATGGAGCTGATGCACCGCCTGAAGCTCCTGGGCGCGTCCATTTCGATCGACGACTTCGGCACCGGCTATTCGTCGCTGAGCTACCTGAAGCGCTTCCCCATCGACAGCCTCAAGGTCGACCGCAGCTTCGTGCGCGACCTGGCGGCGAGCCCGAAAGACGCGGCCATCGTCGACGCCATCTGCCTGCTCGCGCGCAGTCTGGGCATCGGCCTGGTCGCCGAGGGCGTAGAGGAAACCTGGCAGGCCGAGTACCTCGGCGAGCGCCATTGCACCGAGATGCAGGGCTTCCTCTTCAGCCGGCCGCTTGCGCCGGAGGCCGTCGCCGAGGCGCTGGCGCGCACCTATCCGCTGCCGCGCGCGATCGCGGCAAGCGCCGAGATCCACTCCGTCGAGGCGTTGAGGCAGGGCACCAGATAGAAGTCTTTCCCGCCGGCCGCAACGAAGGCCCGGCGGGCGCCGATGCCGATTTCCTCCAGCGTCTCCAGGCAATCGGCCACGAAGCCCGGGCAGAACACGTCCACCCGCTTCACCCCCGCGCGAGCGAGCTCGACCAGCGCAGGCTCGGTATAGGGCTGCAGCCATTCGGCATAGCCGAACCGGGACTGGAAGGTCACTGCGCATTCGGTCTCAGCCAGGTCCAAAGCCCTTCTCAATAGATCCCCCGTGGCGAGGCACTGCTGCCGGTACGACGCGCCGCCGCGCTTGGGCAGGCCGTGGAAGCTCAGCACCAGCTTTTCGCCGCGGCCGTGCTCCTGCCAGTGGCGGCGCATCTGCGCCGCGAGCGCGGCGATGTACCCCGGGTGGTCGTAGAACTCGCGCACCATGCGCACCCCTGCCGGCAGCTTGTCCGCCACGCTCTCGGTCGTGCTTTCGGAATATTGGGGATACAGCGGCACCGCAGTAATGTCGCAGCCCTTGAGCCTGGACAGCGCAGAGGCGATGCTGGGCTCGCCATAGCGCATTGCGTACTCCACCGGCAGCTGCAAATTGCGCCTGAGCGCCTCGGCCTGCCTGGCAGTATTGACCGCGAGAGGCGAGCCTTCGGCGGTCCAGATCGCAGCGTACTTCTGCGCCGACTGCGCGGGGCGCTTGCGCAGCACGATGCCGTAAAGGATGGGCAGCCACAGCAGCCGCGGCAGCTTTACCACGCGGGGGTCTGACAGGAACTCGGCGAGATAGCGCCTCACCGCCTGCGGCGTCGGCGCCGCAGGCGTGCCGAGGTTGACTAGAAGAACGCCTTTCAGTGCTTCGACAGAGCGCTGGCAAGCAGCTTGGCGGTGATGTCGACGATCGGAATGACCCGGTCGTAGGCCATGCGCGTGGGGCCGATCACGCCGACCGTGCCCACCACCTCGCCGTCGACCTTGTAGGGCGAGGTGACCACGCTCACGTCGTCGGGTGCGCTGACGCCCGACTCGCCGCCGATGAAGATCTGCACGCCCTGGCCGCGCAGGGAAAGGTCGAGGATCTGCAGGAGCGAGCTTTTGCGCTCGAACAGCTCGAACAGCTGCTTAAGGCGCGTCACGTCCTGCGACAGCTCCTGCACCGACAAGAGGTTGCGCTCGCCCGAGATCACGTATTGCTCGTGGCCTTCGACGACCGCCTTGTTGCCCGCGTCGATGGCCGCCGACAGCAGCCGGATCATGTCCTGGCGGATCTCGCGCAGCTCGCTGTGCAGGCGCGAGCGCGCGTCCTCGAAGCTGTGGCCCGCGTAGTGCTGGTTCAGCAGGTTGGCCGCCTCGACCAGCTCGGACGGGGTGAACTCGCGCTCGGTGAACAGGATGCGGTTCTGCACGTCGCCGTGCGCCGTGACTACGATCAGCAGGATGCGCTTTTCCGAAAGCTTGAGGAATTCGATGTGGCGGAAGGTCTCGGCGCTGCGCCGCGGGGTCATCACCACGCCGGCGAACTGCGTGAGCTGGGACAGGAGCTGGGAAGCCGCGGTGGCGACGCGCTGCGGGTTGTCCGGATGCAGCTCCGACTCGAGCTGGAGCAGCTCGCCGCTTTCCAGCTGCTTTACCACGAGCAGCGTGTCGACGAAGAAGCGGTAGCCCATCGGCGTCGGCACGCGGCCGGCCGAAGTGTGCGGGCTGGCGATGAGTCCCATGTCCTCGAGATCGGACATCACGTTGCGGATGGTGGCGGGCGAGAGATCCAGCCCGGAGTACTTCGACAGGGTGCGCGAGCCGATCGGCTGGCCTTCCGCAATGTAGCGCTCAATCAAGGTCTTGAGCAGCACCTGGGCGCGCTTGTCGAGCATGGATTCATTGTACACTCGACGCATGCCCACCGCCGCAGTGGCGCCGGGGTTCCGGCGCGTCGCGATGATCGGCAATCCCAACAGCGCCGGCATCGCTGCTTCGCTGCGCGAGCTGCGCGGCTTCCTCGAGCGGCGCGGCTGCAAGGTGCTGGAAGAGGCCGAGGCGGCGTCGGCGGACCTCGCCATCGTAGTCGGCGGCGACGGCACCATGCTCGCCGCCGCACGCGACCTGGTGCGCCACCACGTGCCGCTGGTCGGCATCAACCAGGGCCGTGTGGGCTTCATGACCGACATCGGCCAGAAGGACATGCTGCGAGGCGTGGGCGCGATCCTCGACGGCGAGGGCACGATCGAGGAGCGCTCGCTGCTCGACGCCGAGGTGGTGCGCAACGGCAAGCCGCTATTGCGCACGCTGGCGCTGAACGAAGCGGTGCTCGGCAAGGGAGCGCAGGGGCGCCTCATCGAGTTCAGCCTGTCGCTGGACGGCGAATATGTCTACACGCTGCGCGCCGACGGCGTCATCGTCGCTACGCCCACCGGCTCCACCGCCTACGCCATGTCCGCGCAGGGGCCGATCCTGCATCCGGCGGTGCCGGCGCTGGCGCTGGTGCCGCTCAATCCCCATACGCTGTCGGCGCGCCCGGTAAGCGTGAGCGACCGCAGCGTGATCGAGATCGTGCTGGTGCGAGCCATGGACGCGCGCGCGCACTTCGACGGCTTCGCCCTGGCCGACATGGCCGAAGGCGATCGCATGCTGCTCAAGCGCTCCGCCGACACCGTGCGCTTCGTGCACCCCCCGGGTTACCGCTATTTCGCCACCTTGCGCGAAAAGCTGCGCTGGAGCGAGGCGCTGGTCAAGAACCCCGAGCCCGAATAGCCGTGCTGCGGGCGCTCGAGGTCAAAGACCTGGTGATCATCGAGCGCGCCTCGCTCGAGCTTGCCGCGGGCTTCAGCGTGCTCACGGGCGAAACCGGCGCCGGCAAGTCGCTGCTGGTCGATGCCATCGAGCTGCTGGTGGGCGCCCGCGCCGACGCCAGCACCATCCGCGAAGGCAGCGAGCGTGCCGAGATCTCGGGCGAATTCGAGATACGGCCCGAGCTGAGCGCATGGCTGGAAGAGCGCGAGCTCTCCGGCGATCCGGGGCAGCTCATCCTGCGCCGGACCCTCGACCGCGCCGGACGCTCGCGCTGCTTCATCAACGGCCACGCCGCCACGCTCGCGCAGCTGAAGGAGGCGGGCGAGTTCCTGGTCGACATCCATGGCCAGCATGCGCACCAGTCGCTGCTGCGCCCGGCGGCGCAGCGCGAGCTGCTCGACTCGCACGCCGGCTGCCGCGAGCTTGCGCACGACACGGCGCAGGCGTTCCGCGAATGCAAGCGCCTGGAGCAGCTCGCCGAGGAGGCCGAAAAGAGCTACGAAGCGCGCGAGGCGGAGCGCGCGGACCTCGAGGAAAAAACCCGGGACCTGAAAAAGCTCGGCTTGCGCGAGGGCGAATGGGAACGGATTACCGCGCAGCATACGCGGCTCGCGCATGGCTCCGGGCTGCTCGCCGGCGCGCAGTCCTCGCTGGAGGCGCTGGTCGAGGCGGAGGGCGCGGCGCTGCCCCAGCTCTCGGCGGTAGCGAGCCGGCTGAAGGTGCTGTCGGAGCACGACGACCAGCTGAAAGCGGTAGTCGAGCTCCTCCAGTCGGCGGAGGCGCAGGCAAGCGAGGCGGTGCGCGACCTGCGCCATTACGCCTCGCGCGTGGACCTCGATCCGCAGGCGCTGCGCGACGCCGAGGCGCGCATCGAGGCCATGTACGCGGCGGCACGCAAGCACCGCGTGCGGCCCGAGGAGCTGCCGCAGCGCCTGGTGGAGCTCGAGCGTCGCCTCGCCGAGCTCGAGCTGTCCGTCGATCCCGAGGCGCTGAAGCGCGAAGTGGCGGCGTCGCGCGCGCGCTACCAGGCGGCCGCGAAGCGGCTGAGCGCGCGGCGTGCGGCCGGCGCGCAGGCGCTGTCGAAGGACGTGACGGCGGCGATGCAGAAGCTTGCCATGGCCGGAGGAAAGTTCAACGTAGGGCTGAAATCGCTGGAGCACGGCGGGCCGAGCGGCGCGGAGGACATCGAGTTCGAGGTCGCCTCCCACCCCAGCCTGCCGCTGCGGCCGCTCGCCAAAGTCGCCTCGGGCGGGGAGCTCTCGCGCATCAGCCTGGCCATCCAGCTGGTCGCGGCCAAGGCGTCGCCGGTCTCAACGCTGGTGTTCGACGAAGTCGACTCGGGCGTCGGCGGCGCGGTGGCCCAGACGATCGGCAAGGCGCTGAGGAAGCTCGGCCGTGATCGCCAGGTGCTGTGCGTCACGCACCTGCCGCAGGTCGCAGCCAGCGGCGATGCGCAGTGGTCGATCAGCAAGTCCACGTCGCGCGGGAAGGTGCGCGTGGAAGCGACGCTGCTCGACCGCGAGGCGCGTATCCTCGAGCTCGCCCGCATGCTGGGCGGCGCCGAAGCCACCGCACGCCGGCACGCCGCGGAGCTGCTGGAAGCCGGCTAGCGGCCGCGGTAGGGACAGTCCTGCTTGATGCAGTCCGCGTAAAGGGCGAGCGAATGGCCGTGCAGCCGGAACCCGCGCTGGCGCGCCACGTCGCCCTGGCGCTTCTCGATTTCGGCGTCGTAGAACTCTTCGACGCGGCCGCACTGCAGGCAGACCAGGTGGTCGTGGTGCCCGCCCTGGTTCAGCTCGTAGACCGCCTTGCCGGTCTCGAAATGCTGGCGTGACAGCAGCCCGGCCTGCTCGAACTGCGTAAGGACCCGGTAGACCGTGGCGAGGCCGACGTCGATGCCCTCGGCGACCAGAGCCCGGTACACGTCCTCGGCAGACAGGTGACGCACCTTGCTCGCCTCGAACAGCTCGAGGATCTTGCGCCGCGGCGTAGTGGCCTTGAGGCCGCTTTCCTTGAGGCTTTGCGCCGAGTCCATCGACTATCATTATATTCGTATGCTCCGCAGGACCGTCCTTGTCTCGTGCCTGACCGCCGCCTGCCTCGGCCTGGCGGCCTGCGGCAGCGTGCCGCGCATCCCGGGCCTCACGCCCTACAAGGTGGAGATCCAGCAAGGCAATTACATCTCGCAGGAGATGGTGTCGCAGCTCAAGCCGGGAATGAGCAAGGAGCAGGTGCGCTTCGTGCTGGGCACGCCGCTGCTCACCGACATATTCCACGCCGAGCGCTGGGATTACGTCTATTGGCGCGAAACCCCCGCCGGGCAGCGCGAGCAACGCCGCCTCGCCGTGTACTTCGAGGATGGCCGCCTGGCGCGGCTGGACGGCGACGTCGCCTCGTCCGCGGGCGCGACGCGGTGAAAGTGGCCATCGCCGGGGCCGGCGGGCGCATGGGGCGCGCGCTCATCGAGGCGCTGCTCGCCGATCGCAGCCTGACCCTCGCCTCGGCGTTCGACGTCGCGGGCAGCCCGGCCATCGGACAGCGCGTGGGCAGCGCCCAGATCGTGTCGGACACATCGGGCGTTGCGCACGCGGATGTGCTGATCGACTTCACGCGCCCGGAGGGCACCCTCGCGCACCTCGCGCACGCCAAGGCGATGGTCATCGGCACGACCGGGTTTTCCGAAAGCCAGAAAAAGTCGATCGCGGAGAGGGCGAAGACCATCCCGATCGTGATGGCGGCCAATTTCGCGGTTGGCGTCAATGCCGCCTACCAGCTCGCCGAAACCGCGGCCCGCATCCTGGGCGAAGGCTACGACGTCGAGATCATCGAGGCGCACCACCGGCACAAGGTCGACGCGCCCTCGGGCACCGCGCTGCGCCTGGGCGAGGTGGTCGCGAAGGCCTTGAATCGAAAGCTCTCGCAGGTCGCGCGCCACGGCCGCCAGGGCGACACGGGCGAGCGCCCGCCGGCGCAGATCGGCTTTCACGCCATCCGCGGCGGCGACATTGTGGGCGAGCACACCGTGATCTTTGCCGGGCCCGGCGAGCGCGTCGAGGTGACCGTGCGCTCGCAAAGCCGCACGACGTACGCGGCCGGGGCGCTGCGCGCGGCCAAGTGGCTGAGCGGCCGTGCCCCCGGCCTCTACGACATGGCCGATGTGCTCGGGCTGAGCGTATAATCCCGGCTTCAATGGAGCGGGAGCGGCGCGTGCCGTTCCCGCTTTTCGCATCCGCCTTCTGAAATGACGTCCACACCTGACGCCGCCGTCCTGGTCCTCGCCGACGGCACGGCATTCCACGGCCGCTCGGTCGGCGCGCGCGGCGCCGCCGTGGGCGAGGTTGTATTCAACACCGCGATGAGCGGCTACCAGGAGATCTTGACCGATCCTTCCTATTGCCGGCAGCTCGTGACGCTGACCTGCCCGCACATCGGCAATACCGGCGTCAACGGCGAGGACGGCGAGTCCGCGCGCGTATACGCCGAGGGCCTGATCGTGCGCGACGTGCCGCGATTGCATTCCAGCTGGCGCGCACAGTCCGACCTGGGTGCCTACCTCGTGCAGAACGGGATTCCCGGCATCGCGGAGATCGACACGCGCAAGCTGACGCGCATCCTGCGGGAACAGGGCGCGCAGAACGGCTGCCTGATGGCCGGCCAGGTGAACATTGACGAGGCGCTGCGCAAGGCAAGGCAATTTCCGGGGCTCGCCGGCATGGACCTCGCCAAGGTCGTCAGCACGGCGGCGCCATATGAATGGCGCGAGGGCGGCTGGACGCTGGAGGCCGGCTACCGCCGGGCTGATGCGGCGGATTTCCACGTCGTGGCCTGCGACTACGGCATCAAGCACAACATCCTGCGCATGATCGCCGAGCGCGGCGCGCGGGTCACGGTCGTACCCGCCGGTTTCTCGGCCAAGGAAATACTGAGAATGAAGCCCGACGGCGTATTCCTGTCCAACGGGCCGGGCGATCCCGAGCCCTGCGACTACGCCATCGAGGCGATCGGCGAAATCCTGGATGCCACGCGCGTGCCGGTGTTCGGCATCTGCCTGGGCCACCAGCTGCTCGGCCTTGCCTCGGGCGCGAAGACCATGAAAATGAAATTCGGCCACCACGGCGCCAATCACCCGGTAAAGGACCTGGCCACCGGGCAGGTGGTGATCACCAGCCAGAACCACGGCTTCGCCGTCGATCCCAGCACCTTGCCTGCCACGCTGAAGCCCACCCACGTCTCGCTCTTCGACGGTTCCCTGCAAGGCATGGAGCGAACGGATCGGCCGGCGATTTGCTTCCAGGGCCACCCGGAGGCGAGCCCGGGGCCGCACGACATCGGATACCTGTTCGATCGCTTCGCCAGGATGATGCGCGATGCCCCAAGGTAGGACCCTTGCCTAAACGTAGCGATCTGCAGAGTATTCTGATCATCGGCGCCGGGCCGATCGTCATCGGCCAGGCGTGCGAATTCGATTACTCGGGAGTGCAGGCCTGCAAGGCGCTGCGCGCAGAAGGCTATCGCGTGATCCTGGTGAACTCGAATCCGGCCACCATCATGACCGACCCGGAAATGGCCGACTCCACCTATATCGAGCCGGTGAGCTGGCAGGTGGTCGAGCGCATCATCGACAAGGAGCGGCCCGACGCGCTGCTGCCGACCATGGGCGGGCAGACGGCGCTCAACTGCGCGCTGGACCTCGCGCGCGAAGGCGTGCTGGAGAAGTTCGGCGTCGAGATGATCGGCGCCTCGCGCCAAGCAATCGACAAGGCCGAGGACCGCGAGAAGTTCAAGAAGGCGATGACGCGCATCGGCCTGCACTCGGCGCGCTCGTCGCTCGCCCACTCGATGGAGGAAGCGCTGCAGGTGCAGTCCGGCCTGGGGTTTCCGGTGGTCATCCGGCCGTCCTTCACCCTGGGCGGCAGCGGCGGCGGCATCGCCTACAACCGCGAGGAGTTCATCGCCATCTGCGAGCGCGGCCTGGAAGCCTCGCCCACGCACGAGCTGCTGATCGAGGAGTCGCTGATCGGCTGGAAGGAGTTCGAGATGGAGGTGGTGCGCGACCGCAAGGACAACTGCATCATCGTGTGCTCGATCGAGAACCTGGATCCGATGGGCGTGCATACCGGCGACTCCATCACCGTGGCACCGGCGCAGACGCTGACCGACAAGGAGTATCAGCTGATGCGCGACGCGTCGGTGGCGGTGCTGCGCGAGATCGGCGTCGACACCGGCGGCTCGAACGTCCAGTTCGCCATCAACACGGCAAGCGGCCGCATGGTGGTGATCGAGATGAACCCGCGGGTATCGCGCTCTTCCGCGCTCGCGTCCAAGGCCACCGGCTTCCCGATCGCCAAGGTGGCGGCCAAGCTCGCGGTCGGCTACACGCTCGACGAGATCGCCAACGAGGTTACCGGCGGCGCCACGCCGGCTTCCTTCGAGCCGGCCATCGACTACGTGGTGACCAAGGTGCCGCGCTTCGCCTTCGAGAAATTCCCGCAGGCGAACGACCGCCTCACCACGCAGATGAAATCCGTGGGCGAGGTGATGGCCATCGGCCGCACGTTCCAGGAGTCGTTCCAGAAGGCGCTGCGCGGCCTGGAAGTCGGCGTCGACGGCCTCAACCAGCGCACGCGCGACCGCGAGACGCTGGAAAAGGAGCTCGGCGAGCCCGGACCCGAGCGCATCTGGTACGTGGGCGACGCGTTCGAGAACGGCTTTACGGCCGAGGAGGTGCACCGGCTCACGCGCATCGATCCCTGGTTTCTCGATCAGATCAAGGAAATCGTCGAGCTCGAGATGGAGCTCGACGACAAGAAGCTTTCGGACATGGATGCTCTTACCCTGAGGACCTTGAAGCGCAAAGGCTTCTCGGACCGGCGCCTGGCCTACCTCTTCAATACCCATGAAGCCGAAGTAAGGGAGAAAAGGCACGCACTGGGCGTTCGGCCGGTGTTCAAGCGCGTGGATACCTGCGCGGCGGAGTTCGCCAGCAAAACCGCCTACCTGTACTCGACCTACGAGGAGGAGTGCGAAGCCGCGCCCACCGGCCGCAAGAAGGTGATGGTGCTGGGCGGCGGCCCGAACCGCATCGGCCAGGGCATCGAGTTCGACTATTGCTGCGTGCACGCGGCCTTCGCCCTGCGCGACGACGGCTTCGAGACCATCATGGTCAACTGCAACCCGGAGACCGTATCGACCGACTACGACACTTCGGATCGGCTCTATTTCGAGCCGCTCACGCTGGAGGACGTGCTCGAAATCGTCGACAAGGAAAAGCCCTGGGGCGTGATCGTGCAGTACGGCGGGCAGACCCCGCTGAAGCTTGCGCGCGACCTGGCGGCGGCCGGCGTGCCCATCATCGGCACCAGCGCCGATTCCATCGACGTGGCGGAGGACCGCGAGCGCTTCCAGAAGCTGCTGGACAAGCTCAAGCTGCGCCAGCCGCCCAACCGCACCGCGCGCTCGGCCGAGGAAGCGGTGAAGCTCGCGGAAGAGATCGGCTACCCGGTGGTAGTGCGCCCCAGCTACGTCCTGGGCGGACGCGCCATGGAGATCGTGCACGACAAGGTGAGCCTCCTGCAGTACACCGAGAAGGCAGTGCGGGTGTCCAACGACTCGCCGGTGCTGCTGGACCGCTACCTCTCGGACGCCATCGAGATCGACGTCGACTGCGTGAGCGACGGCAAGGAGGCGCTGATCGGCGGCATCATGGAGCACGTCGAGCAGGCGGGCGTGCATTCGGGCGACTCGGCCTGCTGCCTGCCGCCGCATTCGCTGGCGAGCCACGTCGAGCGCGAGCTGCGCCGGCAGACCCGGCTCATGGCCAAGGCGCTCAAGGTGGTGGGGCTGATGAACGTGCAGTACGCCATCCAGCGCGACACGGTTTACGTGCTGGAGGTCAACCCGCGCGCCTCGCGCACCGTGCCTTACGTCTCGAAGGCCACCGGCTTGCCGCTGGCGAAGATCGCCGCGCGCTGCATGGCCGGGCGCACGCTGAAGGAGCAGGCGGTGGAGGAAGTTACCCCCGGTTACTTTTCGGTGAAGGAAGCGGTATTCCCGTTCGCCAAGTTCCCGGGCGTGGATACCATCCTTGGGCCGGAGATGAAGTCGACGGGCGAGGTGATGGGCGTGGGACAGACCTTCGCCGAAGCGTTCGTGAAGTCGCAGATCGCGGCGGGCGTCAAGCTGCCCAAGGGCGGGCGCGCGTTCATCAGCGTGCGCGACGCCGACAAGGTGGCCGCGGTGCATATCGCCCGCGACCTGCTCGAGCTGGGCTTCACGCTAATCGCCACGCGCGGCACTGCCGGCGTGCTCGCCTCGCACGGCATCCCCGTGGCCGCGGTAAACAAGGTAGCCGAAGGCCGCCCGCACATCGTCGACATGATCAAGAACGGCGACGTCAGCTTCATCGTCAATACCGTGGAAGCGACCCGCACCGCGGTGTCCGATTCGCGCGCCATCCGCATTACTGCCCTGGCGCGGCGCGTCACTTACTACACCACCGTGGCCGGCGCCAAGGCCGCCTGCGCGGGCATGAAGCACCTTGCCGTGCTGGAGCCCTACCGCCTGCAGGACTTGCATGCCAAGCTAGAAGCTGCGATGGTCCACTGACATGCCGACCAAAACCCCCATGACGGCGCGCGGCGCGCAGCTGCTGCGCGAGGAGCTGCACCGCCTGAAGACCATCGAGCGGCCGGCGAACTCCAGCGCCATCGCGGAAGCGCGCGCGCACGGCGACCTTTCGGAGAATGCCGAGTACCACGCGGCGCGCGAGCGCGCCGGCTTCATCGAGGGCCGCATCTCCGAGCTCGAGGCGAAGCTCGCCAACGCGCAGGTCATCGACCCCAAGCTGGTCGACGCCGAAGGCCGCTGCGTGTTCGGCGCCACCGTGGAGGTCGAGGATGAGCACGGCGAGACCGCCACCTGGCAGATCGTCGGCGAGGACGAGGCCGACATCAAGGAAGGCCGCATTTCGTTCAGCTCGCCCATCGCGCGGGCGCTGATCGGCAAGGAGTCGGGCGATTCGGTCGAGGTGCACACCCCCGGCGGCATCAAGCGCTACGAGATCGTCGACGTGCGCTATCAATAGCAAGCAGGAACAGCACATAGGAGTGTTTTCCGTGTCCCGTACCTCTCGTACCGCACTGTCGGCGTTGCTCATGGCCGGCTTCGCCGGTTGCGCCGGGCTTGACAGCCGCGAGCCGTCGAACCTGGCCGCGTATTGCACCGCCGAAAACGGCTATCGCCTGGGCGCGCAGGGCCGCGCGTACTTCGGCGTCTGCCCAAAGGAGGCCGAAGGCCATT
>DATACE010000350.1:0-2587 GCA_036259215.1 Burkholderiales bacterium
GGCTACGAGCGACAGCTCGTAGCCCGGGTCGCTGGCGTCGACGACGTGCGCGAGCAGCGACGCCTCGAGCGCCTCGTCGAGCGTGGACTTGAACGAGGCGACCAGCCCGTGCGGCAGGTTCTTGATGAAGCCCACCGTGTCGCTCACCAGCACGCGCGGCACGCTTTCGGGATGCAGGGCGCGCACCGTGGTATCCAGCGTCGCGAAGAGCTTGTCCGCCACCAGCGCCTCGCTTCCCGTGAGCGCGCGCATCAGGGTGGATTTGCCCGCGTTCGTGTAGCCGACCAGCGCGACGCGCGCGAGCCCCTGGCGCTCCTGCCGCCGGGCGCGCTGCGTTTTGCGCTCGAGGCCCATGGCGTCGAGCTCCTTCTGCAGCTCGGCGATGCGGTCGCGCAGCTTGCGCCGGTCGAGCTCGCCGTGCGACTCGCCGCCGCTGCGCCCGCCGGTGCCGCTGCGCGCCCGGTCTTTCGGTCCAGCCTGCTTGGCCGCCTCCCGCAGGCGCGGCCCCATGTAGCCCAGGCGCGCGATCTCCACCTGCGCGCGCGCAAAGCGCGAGCTTGCGTGCCGGTGAAATATCTCGAGGATCACCATGGTGCGGTCCATCACCTCGCAGCCCACCTCCTTCTCCAGGGTGAACGCCTGCGAGGGCGAAATCTCGTGGTCGATGAGCACGATGCTCGCGTCCTCCTGCTCGCGCATCGCCTTCAACTCCTCGCGTTTCCCCGTCCCGAAGTATGCCGCCGCATCGAAGCTCGCGCGCTTCTGCGTGAACGTGCCGACCACCTGGAACCCCAGCGTCTTCGCGAGCTGGCGCAGCTCCGTCAGCGAGGCCTCGAACTCGATGTCCGCCACGCTGGACAACTGCACTGCCGCGACGATGGCGCGCGCCGGCTTCTGATCCGCTTTTTGCGTCATGCACGAAGCGTATCAGGAGACTAAGGCTTGGGAATGCGCAGGGTCTTGCTGATCATCATGCTGCCCGAGGCGACGAATAGCAGCGAGAGTGGGTGCAATGCGTAGGGACCCAGATCCCAGCTGCCGCCGTAGAGGTTTTCTCCGATGCGACCCTGCCACGCGGCGAAGGCGAGCACCGCGGTCAGCACGACGCTGGTCGGGATGGGCGTGCCTTCGAAGTAGGCCACCTTGCCGCTGCCGCTGCCCGCCGCGAGCGTCTCGGCGGTGACGTTGAAGCGCGCGAGGCGGCTCACGCCGCAGCACACGAAGTAGACGAGCGCCGCGGCATCCCAGCCGCCGTCCAGCCCCGCGGCATAGCCGAGCGCCGCCGGGGCCACCCCGAAGGAGATGACATCCGCCAGCGAATCGAGCTCGCGGCCGAGCGTCGAATGCTGGTGGCGCCAGCGCGCCACGTTGCCGTCCAGCCAGTCGAACAGGAAAGCGAGCGGGGCCATGGCGGCGGCGGCGTAGAAATGCAGCCCGGCCCCGCTTTGCAGGTAGCGCAGGGTGAGAAGCACGGCCCCGACGCCGCAGGCGGCGTTGGCCAGGGTGAAGAAGTCCGCGAGATGGAACCCGCGGATCATGGAGAAGTGCTTCGGCCCGGTTTTGTGCTCCATGCGTCAGGGCGCGTGGCAGCAGGCGCTCGCGGCCGGCTTCTCCTTCGCGGCAGGCACGGGCTCGTAGCGGTCGTGGTGGCGCACCCACTCCATCTTGTTGGGCACGTCGCGCTCGCCGCGGCCCTTGGGCACGAGATCCATCATATGGTACGCGCCCATCATCACCTCGACGCCGCGCCCGTAGGTCGAGTAGGTGTGGAACACCACGCCCGCGTCACCCTGGTAGAACACGCTGATGCCGGGCAATTCTTCAAAGGCGTCCGGCCACTTCCCGTAGTTGTAGTCCACCTCGCCCTTGGCGACTTCTTCGGGCTTGAAGCTCACCGCGAAGTCGTAGTTGAAGTCGCTGCCGTGGGACGACACCCACTTGAAGCGCCAGCCCATGCGGCTGCGAAAGCGCTCGATCTCGGCCAGCGGCGCGCGCGAGACGGCGAGCAGCGTGATGTCGCGCTGCGCCAGGTGCACGTTCATGCCGTCGGTGTGGTCGGCCATGTAGGAGCAGCTCGGGCAGCCCTGCTCCCACCCAGGCGCCAGCATGAAATGCTGCACCAGGAGCTGGCGGCGGCCGTCGAACAGCTCGGCGAGCGTGCGCCGGCCCTCGGGCGCTTCGAACACATAGCGCTTGTCGATGCGCACCCAGGGCAGCGCGCGGCGCTCGCGGGCCACCTGATCGCGCAGGCGCGTAAGCTCCTTTTCCTTGGCCAGCAGCGCCTTGCGCGCGTCCAGCCACGCGTCGCGGGTCACGACGTTCGGTGCTTTCATGACTTGCTCCTTTTCGGACGCCGCACGGCGCGCACCTTTCCGCTCGGCCCGCCGCCGCAATAGAAGAGCTCCGCCCCGTCGGACTCGAGCCCGCTCACGCCGGTGCCTCGCGGCATTTCCAGGCGCTCGAGCACGGCGCCGCTCTGCGGGTCGATGCGGCGGATGTCGCTGTCGTCGCCTTCCCAGGTGCCGTGCCACAGCTCCCCGTCCACCCAGGTTACGCCGGTGACGAAGCGATTGGTCTCGATGGTGCG
>DATACE010000351.1:0-14143 GCA_036259215.1 Burkholderiales bacterium
GGCGTCGCTTCGCCGCGCGCCCAGGCTTCGAGCTGGCGCACGCTTGCGCCGACCTCGCTGGCGAGCTCGCCATAGCCGCCCAGCAGCTGGGCGGCGCGCTCGACGCACCGGGCATACAACGGGTTCGCGGCCACGCGGTGCAGTCTATACCCCCGGCCGGCGCCCGCGGGTACATGCCTTGCTCGAGTCGCGCGATGAGCCAAGCTATCGTCATCACGGGCGCGTCGAGCGGCTTCGGCAAGGGCGCAGCGCTGCGCTTTGCGCAGGAAAAGGCGTCCCTGGTGCTCGCTGCCCGCCGCGGCGAGCTGCTCGAGGACCTCGCGATGGAATGCCGCTCCGCCGGCGCCCGTGCGCTTGCGGTGCCGACCGACGTGAGCCGCGAGGACGAGGTGGAGCGCCTGGCGCAGGCCGCGCTGCGCGAGTTCGGCCGCATCGACGTGTGGATCAACAATGCCGGCGTGGGCGCGCTGGGACGCTTCGAGCGCATCCCGCTTGCCGACCACCGCCAGGTCATCGCCACCAACCTGCTGGGCACGCTCTACGGCAGCTGGCTCGCGTACCGGCAGTTCCTCCAGCAGGGCTCGGGCATCCTGATCAACATCGCTTCCGAGCTGGGCGGCCACACCGTGCCCTACTACTCCTCCTATGCCGCAGCGAAGCACGGCGTGGTCGGGCTGGGCGACTCGCTGCGCCAGGAACTCGCGCAGAACGGCATCCAGGGCGTGCATGTATGCACGGTGATGCCCTCGGCGCACGACACGCCGTTCTTCGATCACGCCGCCAACTACACCGGGCACGAAGTGCAGGCGCCCAAGCCGCTGCACGACCCCGAGAACGTGGTGGAAACGCTGGTGCGGCTCGCGCGCGATCCGCGGGACAAGGAGGTCGTAGGCAAGGACGGCACGGTAAAGATACTCATGAAAAAGCTCGCGCCGCACGCCGAGGAACGCATGGCCGCACGCTACATCCACCGGCTTCTGATGGAAAAGTCGCCGCCCGCCGCGGATTCGCCCGGCGCGGTGCGCACCCCCATGCGCGAGGGCACCGGCGTGAGCGCGGGACGCCTGAAATAGGCAGGGACAGACCCCCGGGGGTCTGTCCCCTACGCCGAGGCGAGTGCCGCGCCCTTAACCAGCGACTCGAGCTTGGCCCAGGCGATCTGCGGGTGGCTGCGCCCGCCGAAGCCGCAGTCGGCGCCCGCGATGACGTTGTCCGCGCCCACGCGCTTCGCGTAGCGCCGCAGGCGCTGGGCCACCAGCTCCGGGTGCTCGACTACGTCGGTGGAATGCGTGACCACGCCGGGGACGAGCACCTTGCCTTCAGGCAGCTTCACCTCGTCCCACACCGCGTACTCGTGCTCGTGGCGCGCGTTGGCGCCCTCGATCAGGTAGTACTTCGCCTTGACCTTCAGCAGCAATCCCACCAGGTGCTTCAGCTCCAGGTCGTAGGCGTGGGGGCCATGCCAGCTGCCCCAGCACAGGTGGTAGCGGATCCTGTCCTCGGGAATGTTGCGCAAGGCATGGTTCAGCGCTTCTATCCGCATCGAGCATCTTTTCAAGAAAGCGTCCAGGCCCATCTGCATGCCGATGCGGTCCCACAGGGCCGGCAGCCACGCGTCGTCCACCTGCAGCGTGACGCCCGAGCGCACGATGGTTTCGTACTCCACGCGCATCGCCTCGGCGATGGCGAAGACGAACTCCTCCGCGCTGCGGTAATACTCGTTGCGCCGGTAGACTTCCAGGCTGCCCGGCGCGGTGGCCGTGAGAAAGGCGCTCGCGGGCTCGACGTACTTCTTCAGCTCGGCGATCTCGCGGGTCAACGGCTGCTGCCCCGTATACGTTATGGCGGAGGTGCACACCCAGATCGGCCGCACGCGCTTGATCTGCTCACCCGGCGCGTAGAACAGCGTGCCTTTCTCGGTGGCATAGCGGTAGAAGTCGGCAAAGGCCTCGCGGTCCTTGCCTTGGGCGATGAGGGGCACGGCCTCCCCGGAGGGCGCGCGCGGCTCGAACCCGCCGAAGCGCCCCTCCATGTACGACAGCCAGTCGCCGCCCTTGGTGAGCTCCCCCTCGTTGATCAGGTCCAGGCCGACTTCGCGCTGCTTGCGCACGACTGCCTCGACGGAGGCGAGCTTGGGAAGGCTTCCCACGTGGGTGGTTTTCATGCGGCGCTGCTCTGAGGTTAGAATCCGTCGCATCCTACAGGAGGAGCAAGCATGTCCAGAACACTGATACTCGCCGCGGCGCTCGCCGCGGCGTTCCCGGCGTACGGCCAGCAGACCGTGAAAATCGGCCTGATCCTCAGCTCGTCGGGCCAGTTCGCCGATGCCGCCGCGCAGCTCGACAACGGCATCAAGACTTACATGAAGCAGCACGGCGACAGCGTCGCCGGCAAGAAGATCGAGATCATCCGCCGCGACACGGGCGGGGTGGCGCCCGACGTGGCGAAGCGCCTTTCGCAGGAGCTGGTGGTGCGCGACAAGGTCGACATCCTCGCCGGCTTCGTGCTCACGCCCAATGCCATGGCCGGCGGCGACGTGTCCGCCGAGGCCAAGAAATTCATGGTGGTGATGAACGCCGCCACCTCGGTGGTGATCACCAAGTCGCCCTACATGATCCGCACCTCGGTGACCCTGCCGCAAGTGATGGAGACCTTCGGCACCTGGGCCGCCACCAAGGGCGGGCTGAAGGAAACCTACACCATGGTGACCGACTACGGCCCCGGGCACGACTCGGAAGCGGCGTTCCAGAGCGCCTTCAAGGCGGCCGGCGGCAAGGTCGTAGGCTCGGTGCGCTTCCCGGTGGCCAACCCCGACTTCTCGGCGTTCGTGCAGCGCGCGAAGGACATCGGCCCGCAGTCCATCTACATCTTCATCCCGGGCGGCGCGCAGCCCGCGGCGCTGGGCAAGGCGTTCGCCGAGCGCGGCATCGACAAGAACAAGACCAAGATCCTGGGCTCGGGCGAGACCACCGCCGAGGCGGCGGTGAAGGCGATGGGCGACAACGCGCTGGGCATCATCACCGCCTGGCACTACGACTACAAGCTCGACAACAAGCTGAACCAGCGCTTCGTCAAGGACTTCAACGAAATGCACGGGCGCAACCCGGACTTCTTCTCCATCGGCGGCTACGACGGCATGCACGCCATCTACGAGACGCTGAAGAAGACGGGCGGCAAGACCGACGGGGACACCATGATCAAGGCGGCCAAGGGCCTGAAGTGGGAAAGCCCGCGAGGCCCGATGTCGATCGACCCGGAAACGCGCGACGTGGTGCAGACGGTGTATATCCGCCGCGTACAGAAGGTCGGCGACGAGCTCGTGAACGTGCCGTTTGACCGGATTCCGGACGTGAAGGACCCGGCCGGAGAGCGCCGGAAGAAAAAGTAGCCCATGCTGGCATCGCTCGCGGGCGTGCTCTTCGACGGGTTCGCCTACGGGATGCTGCTGTTCCTGCTGTCGGTGGGGCTGTCGGTGACGCTGGGAATGATGAATTTCGTCAACCTGGCGCACTGCAGCTTCGCCATGGTGGGCGGCTACGCCACCGTCACCCTGATGAACGGCTTCGGCTGGCCGTTCCTCGCGACGCTGCCCATGGCGTTCCTCGCCGGGGGGGTCATAAGCCTGGTGCTGGAAAGAACCCTGTATCGCCGCCTGTACCGCGCAAGCGACCTCGACCAGTGCCTGCTCACCATCGGCATCGTGTTCATCTCGGTGGCCGCCTTCGCCTATTTCTTCAGCACCGAGCAGCAGTCGGCGCGGCCGCCGGAGTGGCTGCGCGGCTCGGTCGAGCTGCTGGGGATGAGCTTCGCCGCCTACCGGCTGTTCCTCATCGTCTTCGGCCTGGCGGTCACCGCGCTGCTCGTATTCTTCCTCGAATACACGCGCTTCGGCGCGCAGGTGCGCGCCGCGGTGGACAACCAGCGCATGGCGCGCGGCCTGGGCATCGACGTCGACCGTGCGTTCATGCTGACGTTCGCGCTGGGCGGTGGGCTGGCCGGGCTAGGCGGGGCGCTCGCCATCGAGATAGTGGGCCTGGACCCGACCTTCGCCCTCGCCTACCTCGTCTACGTGCTGATCGTGGTGGCAGTGGGCGGCCTGGGCTCCATCGGCGGGTCGTTCGCGGCCGCCGCGGTCCTGGGCATCAGCGACATGGCCGGGAAGTACTACTTCCCGTGGCTCGGCGCCTTCCTTATCTATCTCGTCATGGTGGGCCTGCTCATGTGGCGGCCGCAGGGGCTGTTTGGCAAACGCTGACGATTACTTCAGGGCGAGCATCCGCTGGCACCCCCTGGAAATCCTGTTCTGGGCGTGCACGTTGCTGCCGTTCCTGGTCACGCCGAGCTACCTGTCGCTCGCCAGCCAGATCGCCATCACCGCGCTGTTCGCGCTATCGCTCGACCTCATCCTCGGCTACGCCGGCATCGTGTCGCTCGGCCACGCGGCGTACTTCGGCGTCGGCGCCTACACCGCCGGGCTGATCGCCAAGCATTACTGGGGCGAGCCGATTTCCGCCCTGCTCCTCGCGGCGATCGCCGCGGGCGTGTTCGGCTATGCAACCAGCCACATCGTGGTGCGCTTTCGCCACCTCGCGCTCATCATGCTCACCCTGGGCCTGGGCCTGCTGCTGCACGAGGCGGCCAACAGCGCGAGCCGGCTCACCGGCGGCGCCGACGGCCTGCAGGGCATCAACGTGCGCCCGCTGCTGGAAACCTTCCGCTTCGACCTCTACGGCAAGACCGCCTACGCCTACTCGCTCGCCGTGCTGTTCGCCTGCTTCCTGGTGGCCCGGCGCATCATCCACTCCCCCTTCGGCCTCGCTTTGCGCGGCATCCGCGAGAACGCCACGCGCATGCCGGCAATCGGCGCGCCCAGCCGCGCCCACCTGCGCAAGGCCTATACCCTGGCCGCGGTCCTGGCGGGCGTGGCCGGCGCGCTGCTCGCGCAGACCACCGAGACCGTGTCGCTTGAGACGCTGTCATTCGGCCGCTCGGCGGACGTGCTGGTGATCCTGATCCTGGGGGGCGCCGGGCGCCTGTACGGCGGCATCGTCGGGGCGATCAACTACATGGTGGCGCGCGACCAGTTCTCGGGCATCAACCCGCAGTACTGGTATTTCTGGATCGGGCTCCTGCTGGTGGCGGTGGTGATGTTCCTTCCGAACGGCATCCTGGGCGGGCTGAGTGCTCTCTACAAGAAATCTCGCTAAGTCGTTCGGCTCGCTGGTGGTGGCGCAGGACATCGCCATAGAGGTGCCGCGCGGCGAGCGCTATGCGCTCATCGGCCCCAACGGCGCCGGCAAGACCACCCTCATCAACCTGATGACCGGCATGCTGCGCCCCGACGCCGGCCAGATCCTGCTGGGCGGCGAGGACATCACCGGGTTGCGGCCCGATGCGCGCGTGAAGCGCGGCCTCGCGCGCACCTTCCAGATCAATACGCTGTTCGCCCGGCTCACCGCGCTCGAGTCGGTGACCCTCGCGGTGCTGGAGCGCGAGGGCCACGCGCACAACTGGTGGCGCAGCCTGCCGCGCTTCGGCGCCGCCATCGATGAGGCCTTCGCAATCCTGAAGTCGTTGCATCTGGAGAACGCGGCGCACAAGCTGACCCGCGAGCTCGCCTACGGGCAGCAGCGGCTGCTCGAGATCGCGCTCGCCCTCGCCACGCGCCCGCGCGTGCTGCTGCTCGACGAGCCGGCGGCGGGCGTGCCGCGCGACGAGAGCGCCGAGCTGTTCGCCGCGCTCTCCAGCCTGTCCAGCGAGCTTACGGTGCTGTTCATCGAGCACGACATGAACGTCGTGTTCCGCTTCGCCAGCCGCATCATCGTCATGGTCGGCGGCCGCATCCTGGTCGAGGGCACGCCGGCGGAGATCTCGCGCGACGAGCGCGTGCGCGAGGTGTACCTCGGGAGAAGCCACCATGCCGCTGCTTGAGCTGCACGACGTGCGCGCCGGCTACGGCGACGCGGTGGTGCTCGACGGCGTGTCGCTCGCGATCGAAGAGCACGCCAGCCTGGCGGTGCTGGGCCGCAACGGCGTGGGCAAGAGCACGCTGCTTCTCACCATCATGGGCTACTGCACGCTCAAGCGGGGCCGCATCCTGTGGCGCGGCACGGACATCTCGCGCATGCCGCCGCACCGGCGTGCGCGCCTGGGAATCGGCTGGGTGGCGCAGGAGCGCGAGATCTTTCCCTCGCTGTCGGTCGAAGAGAACCTCACCGTCGCGGCGCGCCCGGGCCGCTGGAGCCTGGGGGAAGTGTTTCGCCTGTTTCCCAGGCTGAGCGAGCGCAAGGCGAACATGGGCAACCAGCTCTCCGGCGGCGAGCAGCAGATGCTCGCCATCGCGCGCGCCCTGATGACCAACCCGGCGCTGCTGCTGCTGGACGAGCCGCTCGAGGGCCTCGCGCCGATCATCGTCGAGGAGCTCGCCGCGGCACTGAAGAACGTCGACGGCATGGCCACCCTGCTGGTCGAGCAGCACACCGCCCTCGCCCTGGAGCTCACCGAGCACGCCCTGGTGATCGAGCGCGGCACGGTGGTGCACCGGGCGCGCTCGGCCGACTTCGCGCGCGACGCCCAGACGCTCGAGCGCTACGTGGGCCTGAAAGTCGCCTAGCGCGGGAGCGTTCCTTGCTCGTCCGGGAAGCACCCTTCCGGAGCTTCCATGAGAGCGCTTTGCTGGCACGGCAAGAAAGACATCCGCTGCGATAACGTCCCCGATCCGCGGATCGAGCACCCGCGCGACGCGATCGTCAAAGTTACCACCTGCGCCATTTGCGGGTCGGACCTGCACCTGTTCGACGGCTTCGTGCCCGGCATGATGCACGGCGACATCGTCGGCCACGAGTTCATGGGCGAGGTGGTCGAGGTCGGCCCCGAAAACCGCAAGCTCAAGATCGGCGACCGCGTCGTGGTGCCCTTCACCATCTGCTGCGGCGAGTGCGAGCAATGCCGGCGCGGCAACTGGTCGGTCTGCGAGCGCAGCAACCGGAACAAGGCTATCGCCGACAAGGTGTTCGGCCACAGCACCGCGGGGCTGTTCGGCTACAGCCACCTCACCGGCGGCTATGCCGGCGGCCACGCCGAATACGTGCGCGTGCCCTTCGCCGACGTGGCGCCGGTGAAGGTGCCCGACGGGCTCACCGACGAGCAGGTGCTGTTCCTCGGCGACATCCTGCCCACCGGCTGGCAGGCCGCGGTGCAATGCGACATCGAGCCGGACGACACGGTCGCGGTATGGGGCGCCGGCCCGGTGGGCCAGTTCGCCGTGCGCGCGGCGCTGATGCTGGGCGCGAAGCAGGTCGTCGCCATCGACCGCGTGCCCGAGCGCCTGAGCATGGCGCGCGCGGGCGGCGCGGTCGCCATCGACTTCGAGGAGGAAAGCGTGCTCGAGCGCCTGGGCGAGCTCACCGGCGGCAAAGGCCCGGAGAAGTGCATCGACGCGGTGGGCCTCGAGGCGCACGTGGGCGCCAAGCATTTCGACTCGGTCTACGACCGGGCCAAGCAGGCGTTCATGGCGGAGAGCGACCGGCCGCACGTGCTGCGCGAGATGATGTACGCCTGCCGGCCCGCAGGCGTGCTCTCGGTGCCGGGCGTGTACGGCGGGCTGGTGGACAAGATCCCGTTCGGCGCGATGATGAACAAGGGCCTGTCGCTGCGCACCGGGCAGACCCACGTCAACCGCTGGACCGGCGACCTCCTCGGCATGATCCAGGAAGGGAAGATCGATCCTTCCTTCGTCATCACCCACACCGTGGACCTGGAGGACGGCCCGGCCATGTTTGAAACCTTTCGCGACAAGGAGGACGGATGCGTCAAGGTCGTCATGAAGCCGTAGCAATCGGCCTGGCTTGGTTCAGCATCGGGCTCGGTCTTGCCGAGCTGCTCATGCCGCGCGCCATGGCGCGCGCCACCGGTCTGCCCGGCCGCGAGGCGCTGGTGCAGCTCTATGGCGCGCGCGAGATCGCCACGGGCATCGCCCTCCTGCTCTCGCGCGACAAGGCGCCGGCCATGTGGGCGCGGGTCGCCGGGGATGCGCTCGACGTCGCGACGCTCGCCACCGGCGAGCAGCCGCGGGCCGGCGCCGCCATGGCCGCCGTCGGGCCGGTCGTCGCCCTGGACCTCTGGACCGCGGCGCGGCTTCAAGAGCGGCGCAGCAAGCGCCTGCGCCCGGTGTTCGACTACAGCGACCGCAGCGGCTTTCCCAAGCCGCCCGATGAGATGCGCGGCATTGCGCGCCGATCGATCCCGGGACAGCGCCAGCCCGCGACCGTCTAATCGGGGGTACGACCCTAGTTTTTCTTCTTTCTGGCCTTGGCCGCAGCCTTTTTCTTCGCCGGCTGCGGCAGCCTGAGCAGGCGCATGGCGTTGCCGAAGTAGATCTTGCGCCGGTCATCGGGGCGCAGCTTCATGCGGTCCAGTCCCTTGATGATCTCGCGGATGAACAGCGGGCCGCCCTCCGGATCGAACGGGCAGTCGGTGCCGAACAGGACATGGTCGGCGCCGAAGAAATCCAGGCCGCAGCGCATGGCGCTCACCGAGCCGTTCACCGAGGTATCGCCGTAGAACATGCGGAAGTAGTCGAGCGGGCGCTTTCTCATGCGCTTCAGCAGGCCTTCGTAGTCCTCGTCGGCGGTGCGGGCGCCGAACTGGTCCATGCCGTAGCCCAGGCGGTTCTCCAGGTACGGCGCCATCGCCCCCATGTGGTGGGTGATGATCTTCAGCCTGGGCAGCTTGTCGAACATCTGCGAGAACACCAGGCGCGCCATGAAAGCGCTGGTCTCGTACGGCCAGCCGAACAGCCACCAGATCTCGTACTTCGATTTCTGCTCGGAAGCATAATCCGCGAACTTCGCGGTGCGGGTGGGATGCACCCAGATGGGCAGGTCGTATTTTTTCGACATGCGCTCGAAGATCGGAAAGAACTCGGGCTCGTCCAGCGGCCGGCCGTTCACGTTGGTGAAAATCTGGATGCCCTTGGCGCCCAGCTCGCCGATCGCGCGGTCCATCTCCTCCAGGGACGCCTCGACGTTGTTCATCGGCAGCGAGGCGACGAAGGCGGGGAACAGATCCGGCCGCTTCTCCACGATGGCGGCCATGCCGTCGTTGGCCAGCCGGGCGAGCGCAGGAGTCTGATTTTCATCACCGAGAAATTCGATTGCCGGCATGGACAGCGTGAGAATCTGCTGGTACCCCGGCCAGCGCTTCATCATGCGGATGCGCTTGTCCAGGTCCCACAGCACCGGAATGTGCATCCAGCGCTTGAGCGCCGCGGCGAGGCCGGGATTGCCCTCGGCGATTTGCTTCATCCGCTCGAAGTACTCCAGCGGAAAAATGTGCGGAAAAATGTCGAGCTTCTTGTCGGTCATGCGTTTCCCCAGATGTGGTCTGCCACTTCGACGATGCGCGCGAGCTTGGCCTCCTGCTCGGCCTCGGTGAGCGGGTTGCCCCGGATGGAGCTGGCGAAGCCGCACTGCGGGCTGAGGGCGAGCTGCTCCAGCGGTGCGAACCGGGAAGCTTCCTCGATCCTTCTCATGAGCAGGCTGCGCTCTTCAAGCTGAGGCTTCTTCGACGACACGAGGCCCAGCACCACGCGCTTTTTCCCCTTGGGCAGCAGGCGCAGCGGCTCGAAGCCGCCGGCGCGCGCGGTGTCGTACTCGAGGAAATAGCCGTCGACCTCGATGCGGTTGAACAGCACCTCGGCCACCGGGTCGTAGCCGCCCTCGGCCGCCCAGTTGCCCTCGCGGTTGCCGCGGCACTGGTGCAGCGTGACGCTCACCTCGTCGGGCAGACCTTCGAGGCACGCGTTGATGACCTCGGCATATTTCAGCAACAGCCGCTGCGGGTCCACGCCCCACGAGCGGACGTAGTCGCGGTGCGCAGGATCGCAGATGAACGCGATGCTCGTGTCGTCGAGCTGGAGGTAGCGCGCCCCGGCCTCCACCAGCGCGCGGATTTCCTGCCGGTAAGCGACGACGAGATCGGCCCAGAACCGCTCCGCATCGTTGCCATAGAACCCGAGCTTGCCGCCCGTGTAGTAGTGCACGCAGTTGGGCGCCGGCAGCGTGACCTTGGGCAGCGCGCGGGTATGGTCCTTCAGGAACGAGAACGCGCGCACCACCGCGCCGGGCCGCCAGCGCACCGGGCCGGTGACGTTGAGGTCGGAAAAGCCCTGCGTGACCCCGGCTTCGTTGCGCCACTTGAGCTTCGCCGAGCCGGTGCGGTCGGCGGCAAAACCCTCCCAGCCCAGGATGAGCTCGAGCCACCAGCTGCGCCGGCGAAACTCGCCGTCGGTCGCCGCGCGCAGCCCCACGCGCTCCTGCAGCGCGACCACCTCGCGCACGCACTGGTCCTCCACGGCTTGCAATTCGGCGCTGTCGTGCGGACCGAGGTTGCTGGTCGGGGTCTGCGGGCCGAGGCATCTTTCGCGCGCCTGCTTGAGCTTTTCCGGACGCAGCAGGCTGCCGACGTGGTCGGCGCGAAAAGGCGGGATCATGGGCTGCGGATTTTATTCGCTGGCATGGTGCTTGCGAGCACTCCGGTACTGGCATTTCGCCAGATCGTTGCAATTCCCCCAAAGGAGCTTACTGATGAAGGTCAAAACCCTTATTGCCTGCGCGGCGGTCGCCGCTGCCTTCCCCATGACCCCGGCGTTGGCCTCGGCGAATGCCACGACGCTCGGCGGCCCGCAGGGCACGGGCTTTTACGGCAATGTCGACCCGCTGGACTACGAGCGGTTGGGCATGATTCCGCCGGAGAACCGCGATGCGGCCAGCATCGGCGCCACGTACGACCAGAACCGCGACGGCATGCTTTCCCGCGAAGAGCAGGAGCGCATGGCGGACAGCCGCCGGCCGCGCCGCGACTCGTACTCCGGCCCGAGCTGGGCGACCAACCCGCCGGCCCCGGCGCAGTAAGATAGTGCGGTGAAGCCTTACCCGGCTGCGGCGAAGTCGACCAGCCGGGACTTGTAATCCGACCGCGGCAACGACTGCGGCGGGACCATGCGCACCTCCGCGGTGAAAGTGAGCGCGGCCCGGATCTCGGCCGACAGGCGCTCGGCCATGTCCGGGTCGCCCTCCACCCATACCGGGAGCGGCGGCTCCTGCTTCACGCCGCGGCTGCGCGGCCGGATGAGGATCGCGCCCGTGACGCGCGGCTGGAAGCGCGCCACCACCTCGCGTACCGCCGAGGGAAATACGTTGACCCCGCGCACGATGAGCATGTCGTCGGTGCGGCCGATGCAGCGTGCGCGAAGGGCGTTACGCCCGCACGCGCATTTCGAGGTCCACACCTGCACGTGGTCGCGGCTGCGAAAGCGCAGCAACGGCGCGGCCTCGCGCTCGAGGTGCGTATAGACCAGCTCGCCTGTCGCGCCGTCTTTCATCTCGACGCATTTTCCGGAATCGGGGTCGATCAGCTCGACGTGAATGAATTCCTCTGCCGAGAAGTGCATGCCCGCCTGCGCCGGGCACTCGCCCCACAGCGACGCGGCGACGTCGCCGATGCCCATGATCTCGTAGACCTTGCAGCCCCATGCCTGCTGCAGCTTGTGGCGAAAGGAGGCCTCGCCGCCGCCCGGCTCGCCGCCGACGATGATGCGCTGCAGGGCGTGGGTTCTGACTTTCTCGGATAGATACAGGGCGTAGGAAGGCGTGCAGGCGAGCGCTTCGGGCTGCAGCCGCTCGAGCGCCGCCAGGACCTTTTCGGTGTTGCCCACGCCGGTCGGGATGTGCACCGCGCCGATCGCCTCGAACGCGGCCAGCGAGGCGCCGGCCACGAACGGCCCGGCGCCGTAAGTGGTGACCACGCGCTCGCCGGCGCGCAGCCCGTTGCACGAATAGGTGCGCCGGCCGATTTCGCGCCACTGCTCGACGTCTTTCTTCGTCAGCGGCAGGTACAGCGGCGCGCCGCTGGTGCCGCTGGTGGAGTAGATGCGCGCGGCCTGTGAAATGGGCACCGCCGCGTGCTCGCCCAGGGGCGGATGCTCGGCCTGGCTGCGGCGCAGCTCGTCCTTCTCGGTGAACGGCAGGGCGCCGATGTTCTCCAGCCCGCCCACAGCCTCGGCCGAGGCGAAGCCGGCTGCTTGCAGCTTGTTTCGATAAAACGGCGAGCGCTCGAACAGGCGCGCGATCTGCGCCGGGTAGGATGCCATCCGCCGATGCTAAATCAAAACTCGCTGCGCGCGGTGCTGTGGATGGGGGCCGCGGTGCTGTCGTTCTCGCTCATGGCGGTGGCGGTGCGCGAGCTGTTGCGGCACATGGGCGTGCTCGAAATCCTGTTCCTGCGCACGCTGGTGACTTTCCTGCTGGTGGTGGCGCTGCTGCCCAGGACCGGCCTCGCGCCGCTGCGCACGCGGCGCTATCCCGCCCACCTCGCGCGCGCCCTCATGCACCTGGGCGGGCAGTTCTGCTGGATGTACGCCATCGCGGCGCTCACGCTGGCGACGGTGTTCGCCATCGAGTTCACCATGCCGGTGTGGGTCGCGCTGCTCGCGGTGTTCTTCCTCGGCGAGCGCATGAACCGCGGCCGCTTGGTGGCGCTCGTGCTGGGCCTCGCCGGCATCGCCATCATCCTGCGCCCCGGGCTGGGCGCGTTCCACCCCGCAGCGCTCGTCATGGTGCTGGGGTCGCTGTTCTACGCCGGCAACATGATCCTGACCAAGCGCCTGTCGTCGACCGATTCGCCGCTCGCCGTGCTGTTCTGGATGTCGGCGACGCAGCTGCCGGTGACGCTGGCGGCCGCGGTGCCGGGATGGGTGGCCCCCGAGCTCGCCGACCTGCCGTGGATCGTGGTCATCGGCGCCGGCAGCTTCATCGCGCATTACTCCATGACGCGCGCCATGAAGCTCGGCGATGCGACGCTGGTGGTGCCGGTGGACTTCCTGCGGCTGCCGCTCATCGCGGTGGTGGGGGCCCTGGTTTACGGCGAGCCGGTGGAGGCCGCAGTCTTCATTGGCGCCGTCGTCATCTTCGCCGGCAGCTACTACAGCCTGATGCGAGAGCGGGCATGAGTTCGTCGCTCTTGAGCGACTGCAAGTCGAGGCACGGCGATTGCAACGCCTTGTTCATGGTCGCCACGCAACTCCATTGCCCTTATTGCGCGGCGGTGCAGCGGGCCTCGGTCGCCCCGCTGCTGGACGGCGAGCGCGGCCTGGGCATCACCGTCAGCTGCGCCCAGTGCGGCTACCTGGCCTTCACCATGCTCAAAGCGGCCCGCATCTATTGCGGCGTGTGCGACGACGTGCAGCCGGCGGTGCTCAAGTCGGTCACCGCCTCCGAAGCCAAAGTGCTGGTGTGCGGCAGCTGCCTCAACGCCAAGGCGACGCTCTACGGCGAGCGCGCCGCCTCGGCGAAGTAGAGCTTAGCGCTACTTCTTCAGGACCGGCGCAGGCTCGTTCTTCTGCGACAGGCGCTTGATGAGGCCGTCGATGCCCTGCTGCTTCACGACCTGGTCGAACTCCGAGCGGTAGGTGAGCACCAGGCTGATGCCCTCGACGGTGATGTCGTAAATTTTCCAGCCGCTGTCGGTTTTGCGCATCTGGTAGTCGATGGGCACGGGCTTGCCGCCGGCGCGGGTGAACTGGTTGCGCACGGTGGCTTCGGTCTCGCCGGGCTTCACGCGCGAGGGCAGCACTTTCATCTCCTGCCCCTCGTACCCGCCCAGGGCGTTCGAGTAGGTGCGCACCAGCATCGAGCGGAACTCGTCGACCAGCCGCTTGCGCTGCTCGGGTGAGGCTTCGCGCCAGGCGCGCCCGACCGCAAGGCGCGTGGCCTCCTCGAAGTCGATGTGCGGCAGGATTTTCTCCTCGGCGAGCTGGACCGCCTTCTGCCGGTCGCCCGAGGCGAGCTGCTTGTCCGTCTTGATCGCCGTCATGACGTCGCTGGTGAGCTTCTTCACCAGCTCCTCGGGACCGAGCTCCTGCGCCCAGCCGAGCGGCGCAAATAAAAACAATCCTAGTAAAAACAGTCGCTTCATGCGGGGACCCTTTCCTTGGCGGCATTGCCCTTGAACATGCCCGGCTCAAGCGAATGGCGTTCCAGGAGGCGGTAGAACTCGGTGCGGTTGCGCCCGGCCAGGCGCGCCGCCTTGGTGACGTTGCCCCCGGTGATCTTCAGGATGCGCACCAGGTAGTCGCGCTCGAAGG
>DATACE010000352.1:0-7284 GCA_036259215.1 Burkholderiales bacterium
GCTTCGCCTCCGAAGTCTCGCGCGTCGCGCGTGAGGTCGGCACCGAAGGCAAGCTCGGTGGTCAGGCGTTGGTGCCCGGCGTCGACGGCACGTGGAAGGATCTCACGGACAACGTGAATTCAATGGCGAACAACCTGACGACCCAGGTGCGCAACATAGCCGAAGTCACGATCGCCGTGGCGAGCGGCGACCTCTCGCGCAAGATCACGGTCGACGTGCGCGGCGAGATTTTGCAGCTCAAGGAAACCATCAATACGATGGTCGAGCAGTTGCGCTCGTTCGCCTCCGAAGTGACGCGTGTCGCGCGTGAGGTCGGCACCGAAGGCCGGCTCGGCGGCCAGGCGCAGGTGAAGGGCGTGGGCGGCGTGTGGAAAGACGTGACCGACAACGTGAAATCCATGGCGGCCAACCTCACCAGCCAGGTGCGCAGCGTGGCCGAGGTGGTCACGGCGGTGGCGCGCGGCGACCTCTCCAAGAAGATCACCGTGGACGTGCGCGGCGAGATCCTCGAGCTGAAAAGCACCATCAACACGATGGTCGACCAGCTGAACTCGTTTTCCTCCGAGGTGACGCGGGTGGCGCGCGAGGTGGGCACCGAGGGCAAGCTCGGCGGCCAGGCGCAGGTGCCCGGCGTGGGCGGGGTCTGGAAGGACCTCACCGACAATGTGAACTCGATGGCGGCCAACCTCACCGGCCAGGTAAGGAACATCGCCGAGGTGACCACGGCGGTGGCGCGCGGCGACCTGTCGAAAAAGATCACGGTGGATGTGAAAGGCGAGATCCTCGAGCTGAAAAGCACCATGAACACCATGGTGGACCAGCTGAATGCCTTCGCCGGCGAGGTGTCGCGCGTCGCGCTGGAAGTGGGCACCGAAGGGCGCCTGGGCGGCCAGGCACAGGTGAAGGGCGTGGGCGGGGTATGGAAGAACCTCACCGACAACGTGAACTCGATGGCGGCCAACCTCACCGGCCAGGTGAGGAACATCGCCGAAGTGACCACCGCGGTGGCGAAGGGCGATCTTTCCAAGAAGATCACCGTGGACGTGAAAGGCGAGCTGCTCGAGCTGAAAAGCACCATCAACACCATGGTGGACCAGCTCAACGCCTTCGCCGGCGAAGTGTCGCGCGTGGCGAAGGAAGTCGGCACGGAGGGCAAGCTCGGCGGCCAGGCCCAGGTGAAGGGCGTGGGCGGGGTATGGAAGGACCTCACCGACAACGTGAACTCGATGGCCGCCAACCTCACCAGCCAGGTGCGCAGCGTCGCCGACGTGGTGAAGGCGGTGGCCGGCGGGGACCTCGAGCGCAAGCTCACGGTCGAAGCGAAGGGCGAGGTGGCGGCGCTCGCCGACACCATCAACGGCATGATCGACACGCTGGCGGTGTTCGCCGAGCAGGTCACCAACGTGGCGCGCGAAGTCGGGATCGAGGGCAAGCTCGGCGGCCAGGCGCGCGTCCCCGGCGCCGCCGGGCTGTGGCGGGACCTGACGGACAACGTGAACCGGCTGGCGGCCAACCTCACCAGCCAGGTACGCGCGATCGCCGAAGTGGCCAACGCCGTGACCAAGGGCGACCTTACGCGCTCGATCACGGTAGAGGCGCAGGGCGAAGTGGCGTCCCTCAAGGACACGATCAACGAGATGATCGGCAACCTGAAGGACACCACGCGCAAGAATACCGAGCAGGACTGGCTGAAAACGCACCTCGCGCGCTTCACGCGCATGCTGCAGGGGCACCGGGATCTCGTCACCGTTTCCAGGTTGATTTTGAGTGAGTTGACCCCCTTGGTAAACGCCCAGCAGGCGGCGTTCTACGTGGCGGACCATCGCAGCGGCGACTCGCAGCTCGAGCTGCTCGCCGGCTACGCCCAGCGCCACGGCAAGAGCCTGCCGCGCAAGATCGCCTTCGGCGAGGGCCTGGTCGGCCAGTGCGCCCTCGAGAAAAAGCGCATCATGCTGAATCACGCGCCGTCCGACTACGTGCGCATCGGCTCGGCGCTGGGCTCGGCCGCCCCGGTGAACATCGTCATCCTGCCGGTGCTGTTCGAGGGCCAGGTGAAGGCGGTGATCGAGCTCGCCTCGTTCTCCCGATTCAGCGACATCCACCAGACCTTCCTCGACCAGCTCACCGAGTCGATCGGCGTGGTGCTGCACACCATCGCCGCCAACATGCAGACCGAGTACCTGCTGCACCAGTCGCAGTCGCTCACCGCCGAGCTGCAGGCGCAGCAGGAGGAGCTGAAGAAGACCAACGACCGCCTGGAGCAGCAGGCGCTCAACCTGCAGAAATCCGAGTCGCTGCTCAAGTCAAAGCAGGACGAGCTGCGCTCGGCGAACGAGCAGCTCCAGGAAAAGGCGCGCCAGCTGTCCGAGCAGATGCACCAGGTGGAGTTCAAGAACCGGGAGATCGAGCAGGCGCGCTCCGCGCTGGAGGAGAAGGCCGAGCAGCTGTCGCTCTCCTCGCGCTACAAGTCCGAGTTCCTCGCCAACATGTCGCACGAGCTGCGCACGCCGCTCAACAGCCTGCTGATCCTGGCGCGGCTGCTCGCCGACAACGCGAGCGGCAACCTCACGCCCAAGCAGGTGGAGTTCGCTAAGACCATCCACTCTTCCGGCGCCGAGCTGCTCGCGCTGATCAACGACATCCTGGATCTCGCCAAGATCGAGTCCGGCACGGTGACCCTCAACATCGAGGACGAGCGCTTCGCCGACCTCACCGACTACGTCGAGCGCACCTTCAGCCAGGTCGCGGCCGACAAGGGCCTGGAGTTCTCGGTGCGCGTGAGCCCCGAGCTGCCGGCGGCGCTGAGCACCGACGCCAAGCGCCTGCAGCAGATCGTCACCAACCTGCTGTCCAACGCCTTCAAGTTCACCAGCACCGGCGCGGTGTCGCTGAAGGTCGAGCGCGCCCGCTCGGGGTGGAGTCTGGGCCATGCGAGCCTCGACCGCGCCGCCACCGTGGTCGCCTTCTCGGTGATCGACACCGGCATCGGCATCCCGGCCGCCAAGCAGCGCCTGATATTCGAGGCCTTCCAGCAGGCCGACGGCACCACCAGCCGCGAGTACGGCGGCACGGGCCTCGGCCTGTCCATCAGCCGCGAGCTCGCCCGCCTGCTGGGCGGCGAGATCCGCGTGGCGAGCACGCCGGGCCAGGGCAGCACCTTCACGCTCTACCTGCCGCTGCAGCACGTGCCCGCCGGCGGCAGCGAGCGGCGCTACGATCCCGAGGAGCTGCACTTGCCCGAGCTGCCGGTCACCGCGGTGGAAGCCGAGGAAGTGGCGCCGCGCGCCTCCAACGAGCTGGCCGACAAGCGCGTGCTGGTGGTGGACGACGACATCCGCAACGTATTCGCGCTGACCAGCGCGCTGGAGCAGCACGGCATGCAGGTGATGCACGCCGAGAGCGGCAAGGAGGCGATCGAGCTGCTGCAGCAGTCGGGCGGCGTCGACCTCGTGCTGATGGACGTGATGATGCCCGGCCTGGACGGCTTCGACACCATGCGCATCATCCGTCAGCTCGACGGCTACAAGTCGCTGCCGATCGTCGCGGTCACCGCCAAGGCCATGGCCGGCGACCGCGAGCGCTGCCTCGAGGCGGGCGCCAACGACTACATCGCCAAGCCGGTCAACGTCGACCTGCTGCTCGCCACGCTGTGGCGCACGCTGCAGGACCAGCCCGCGTGATGGAGAAGATCCGCCTGAACGTCGAGCCGGTGCTGAAGGAGCTGGTGCCGGGCTTCCTCGAGAACCGGCGCCGCGACCTCGAGCGCATGCGCGAGGCGCTGCGCGCGGGCGACCTGGCGGCGATCCGCGACGTCGGCCAGAACATCCGCTGCTTCTCGCGCGTGTACGGCTTCGACGACCTCACCGCGCTGGGCGAGGAGATACGCTGCGCCGCGGACGAATGCAGCACCCTGCGCATCGTGCACCTGCAGGGCCAGCTCGCCGATTACCTGTCGCGCGTGGAGCTCGCCGATTAGGGAGTTCGATTCCCTGCTGGAGACGGTGGCCGGGCTCGCCGCGGCGAACATCGTCATGGTGGAGACGCTGCACGAGCACGGCATCCTCGACAAGACGCACTTCGCGCACGCTTTCGGCCGCGCCCTCGACACCCTCGCCCCCGAGCACCGCGGCGGCATGATCGAGCAGGTGCTGCGCAACCTGCGCGACCGCTGCATGAACCTGCCGGCGCGCGGCGCCTCGGATGCGCAGGCCTGGCTCGATGGCCTGCTGCGCGCGCAAGCGGCCCAGCATCGCGATCGCGGCGCCTGAACGCGGGTGGCGGGCTGCTTCACCTTGCTCAGCCACGACGGGCGCCGGAATGAGCCGACCAGCGTGCCCGCCGCGGATTCGCAGCCCTCATCGTCGAAAATGATCTCGCGGTTGCCGAAGGGCAGCGACTCGCCGGCGATCACCAGCCGCGTGCGACCGTTCGAGCATTCGAACTGCAGGATCAACCCGCTCGCGTCGTCCTCGACGATCTGCTCGCGGACCTTGCACAAGCCGCCGTTCGGTTTGATCGGCATGGCGTACCTCGCTTCTTCCCAATAGTCATGGCGGGAATGGAGCAAAGCGCATGCCGCGCAACTGTAGTGATTTCCTGACAGATGTGGCCGCCGCCGTGTTTTAAACTCGCGCACCGCGATGCCGATCGCCAGCCCCCGCTATGCGTTTAACCCCACCATGGTCTCGGGCGCGCCCCCCGACACCGGCGTGTTCGCCTTGTGGGAGGGGGACGAGCTGATCTACTACGGCCGCGCGCATAGCATCCAGGCGCAATTGCAGCAGCACCTTGCAGGCAGCGAGCCTTGCACTGCGCGCGCCACGCACTACGGGTGGGAAATCAGCGGCAACCCGCCCGGGCGCGAAGCGGAGCTGTTGCGCGAATATCGGCGCGCGCACGGCCGGCTGCCGCGCTGCAACGCCGCTTGATACGATTGGCCCTTTAGCCAAGGCGCCGATGCCGTTCGGCAAGCCCCGTTACCCCTTTACGCCGAGAATGGTCGGCGGCGCGCCAAGCGACATGGGCGTCTACCTGCTTTATGCGGGCCGCCGGGTGATCTACATCGGGCGCGCGGCCAACATCCGCGAGCGCTTGCAGGAGCACATGCGCGGCGAGGTGTGCGAGTGCAGCCGCGCCGCGTCGCATTACAGCTGGGAGATCGTGCTGCAGCCGCGCATGCGCGAGCTCGAGCTCTTGCAAGAGCAGCGCGCCGCGGCCGGCGGGCTGCCGCCGTGCAACAGCCACGGGGCGCTCGGCTAGGGCACGATCCCTGCTTGCGGTGCGGGCATGGATCGCGAGCTTCGTGAAGAGCTCTACCTTTCGTTTCTGCTGCTCGGCGCGGACGCCATGCTGCTCGGCGCGCTCGACAACGCCGACCCCAAGGACCTTCTGGCGGACCTGCGCAACTGGAACGAGGCGAAGCTCTCGGAGCTGAAGGAATGGCTGCCCACCATGAGCGGCAGCCGCCTGGAGGCGGTCGAGGAGCGCATCCGGCAGTACGAGGCGCTCAAGAAGGCAGCCTAAACCATGAAAGGACAGCCGATGGCCCAGGAGCCGCAGGACCGCGAGGCCCGCACCAGCAAGACCGCGCGCGGCGCGCGCAGCGGCGGCGACGCACGCAACCAGCCCGAGAAGCAGAAGGAAAACCAACGTCGCCTGCGCGTGGATTCCGATCACCGCACGCCCGAGATGAAAAAAGGCCACCGCGGCACTTTTCCCTGATCTGCGGGGCGGGGAGTTCGACCGGCAATTTCGAACGACTGTCAGCCTGTGTGAGCGCGTGAACAACTTGGGCGGGCCGGCCCGGCGCCGACGGTAGGCTCGCCGCATGCGATTCAGCATCGGTGGAACGTTTGCCAAGTGCGCCGGCTGCGGCGGCGATGACTTCTTTCCCGCCCTCGCCATCTCGTCCGGCCGGCGCGGCGTCTACATCTGCGCCCGCTGCGGCAACGAGTCGGAATACACAGAGCTCATTCGCGCGGGCAAGGAGGCGCTCCGTCGCGCCGGGCAGAAGCACCCGGAGGCGGGTGAGAGCGGATAAATCCGCTGTGTGGGGACGTCCCCGACAAGACACCCCTCAGTGGCAGGGCTATGCTCCTCGCCGGTGCTTAAGCAGCAGCCGAAGCGCATCCTGGTTGTCGACGACCGCAGCTGTTACTGACTCGCCCAGCTTTCTAAACGCAGTGCCAGCGACATCCCCGGACTCCAAGGACCAGGCGCCTCGACCAGGCGAGGCGCAGTTTCGCCTCATGGTGGAAAGCGTCCGCGACTATGCCATCTTCATGCTCGACCCGGAAGGCTATGTCCTGACGTGGAACACCGGCGCCGAGCTGATCAAGGGATACCGTGCCTCGGAGATCGTGGGCCGACACTTCAGCCAGTTTTATCCGCCCGAGGCTGGAGATTTTCCCACGCAAGAGCTGCGCGTTGCCGCCATGCAGGGACGCTTCGAAGACGAGGGCTGGCGCGTCCGCAAGGACGGCTCGCGCTTCTGGGCCAATGTGGTCATTACCACCCTCTACGGGCCCGACAAGAAAGTGCTGGGCTTCGCAAAGGTCACTCGCGACCTTACCGAGCGGCGCGAGCACGAGGAACAGCTCCGGCACAGCGAGGAGCGCTTCCGCCTGCTCGTCGATGGGGTCAGTGATTACGCGATTTTCATGCTTGACGTGAATGGTGCCGTAGCGACCTGGAACAGCGGCGCCGCGCGAATCAAGGGGTACCGGGCCGAGGAGATCGTCGGCCGGCACTTTCGCACTTTCTATCCCCAGGACGCGATCGAGAGCGGCTGGCCCGAGCACGAGCTGCGTGTCGCCGCCGCAGAGGGGCGCTTCATCGACGAGGGCTGGCGCATCCGCAAGGACGGCTCGAAATTCTGGGCGCATGTCACCATCACCGCCTTGCGGGACGAGGCCGGCCGTCTGCGCGGATTCGCCAAGCTGACGCGAGATCTGACCGAGCGCAGGAGGACCGAGGCGCTGGAGACGAGCGGCGCCGAACGAGACGCTTTGCTCGAGAGCGAGCGCAACGCGCGCATCCTCGCCCAGCGCAGCGCCAGGATCAAGGATGAGTTCCTGGCAACCCTCTCGCACGAGCTGCGCACGCCGCTGAACGCGATCCTGGGATGGACGCAGCTGTTGCGAAGCCGGGGAGAACCCGATCGGGCCGAGTTCCAGCGGGCGATGGAGGTCATAGAGCGCAATGCGCGCGCGCAGGTGCGCCTGATCGACGACCTGCTGGACCTTAGCCGTATCCTGTCCGGGCGCTTCAGGCTCGATGTCCAGC
>DATACE010000353.1:0-9601 GCA_036259215.1 Burkholderiales bacterium
GCATTTGGCTTGCGCTTCTTGCCACCGCTCTTCTTCGCCTTCTTTTTCGCCATCTCGATTCTCCTCTGAACGGATCGTTGTTCGACCGGTTTTCCGCCGCTCTCGTGCTAGCGGTGACGAGAAGATGCACGAAGTCGCGCATCGGTGTCAACGATTTTCAGAGGGAAAACGTGCTTCTTTCCCTCTGGCGTTTGAATCCCGCAACGCGCTCAGACATCCTTGGCGAGGCGGATGCCGCTGAACTGCCAGCGCGCGGCGGCGGGGAAGAAGTTGCGATAGGTATGGCGGATGTGCGAGGCCGGCGTGGCGCAGGACCCGCCGCGCAGCACGTACTGGTTGACCATGAACTTGCCGTTGTACTCGCCCACGGCGCCCTCGGCGGCATGGAATCCGGGATACGGGCCGTAGGTGCTGGTGGTCCATTCCCACGCATCGCCGAAGAACTGCGGCGCGCCGGGGCTCGGGTGCAGGCGGCCGCTCTCCAGGAAATTGCCCTCGCGCGGCGCGCGCTCCGCGGCCACCTCCCATTCGGCCTCCCCGGGCAGGCGCGCCCCGGCCCAGCGCGCGTAAGCTTCGGCTTCGTAGAAGCTGACATGCGTGACGGGTTCGTCGGGGTCGATCGGACGCAAGCCCTGCAGGGTGAAATGGCCTTCGCTGCTCCAGTAAAGCGGCGCGCTCCATCCCTGCGTCCGGCACACGTCCCAGCCTTCCGAGAGCCACAGCTCGGGCCGCTCGTAGCCCCGGTCGGCGATGAACGCCTGGTACTCGCGATTGGCGACCAGCCGGTCGGCAACGGCGTAGCCGCGCAGGTACACGCGATGGCGCGGTGCTTCATTGTCGAAGGCAAAGCCGTCGCCCTCGTGTCCGATCTGGCGCACGCCTTCGGGGAACGCCGTGAAACGCAGGCGGCGCGCCTTTTCCGTGGACGGTTCCTTTGCCGCGGCGTACGCGGGCTGCAGCGGATTGCGCGACAGCAGATGCTTCACATCGGTGAGGATCAGCTCCTGGTGCTGCTGCTCGTGCTGCAGGCCGAGCTCGATGAGGTGCGCCACGCGAGCGTCGTGGAAAACCTGCTGCATGCGCTCGTCCACGCTCGCGCGGTAGGCGAGCACCTCGCCGAGGGAAGGCCGCGACAGCAGCCCGCGCTCGGGGCGCGGGTGGCGCGGGCCGACGCCCACGTAATAGGAATTGAACAGGCTGCGGAATTCCGCGCGATACGGCGCGAATCCGCGCAGCGCCCGCTCGAGGACGAAGGTTTCGAAAAACCAGGTGGTGTGGCCGAGGTGCCACTTCACCGGGCTCGCATCGGGCATGGATTGCAGCGCGCAGTCTTCGACGGAGAGCGGCGAGGCAAGGGCCTCGCTCCGGGCGCGGATGGCGGCGTAGCGCGCCGCTGCCCCGGCGCGCACGGCAGGTAGAATCGCTGGCATGAATGTCTCCGACCTGCGGCAAGAATACATGCGGGCCGGGCTACTTGAAACGCAGGCCGACCCCGACCCGCTGCGCCAATTCCATATATGGCTGCGCGAAGCCGTGCAGGCCGGGCTGCCGCTGCCCAACGCCATGACCCTCGCGACGGTGGATGCGGCCGGGGCGCCCGACGCGCGCATCGTGCTGCTAAAGGGCCTGGAACACGGCGGTTTCGCTTTCTACACCAATTACCGCAGCCGCAAGGCGCGCGAGCTGGACGCCCGCCCGGCCGCCTGCCTGGTGTTCCAGTGGTCGGAGCTCGAGCGCCAGGTGCGCATCGAAGGCACGGTCGAGAAGGTGAGCGCCGCGGAATCCGACGCCTATTACCTTTCGCGTCCGCTGGGCGCACGGCTTTCGGCATGGGCTTCGGCGCAGAGCGAGACGGTTTCCTCGAGGAAAGTCCTGGAAGACGCGATGGGCGAGGCGGGCAAGCGCTTCGGCGATGCGCCTCCGCGTCCACCCCATTGGGGCGGCTACCGCGTTGTGCCGCGGCAAATCGAGTTCTGGCAGGGCCGCGCCGACCGGCTGCACGACCGGCTGCGCTATACGCGTGCCGGGGCCGCCTGGCGAATCGAGCGCCTTGCTCCCTAGCGCGCCTGCGCGCGAGGCGATACTGCTTCTTGCGCTCGCCGCGCTCAATGCTGGAATTTCGTTGCGCTGCGTCGAGCCCATGCTGCCGAAGCTGGCGGGCGAGTTCGGCGTCAGCATATCGGCCGCCGGCGCCGTCATCACCTCGTTTGCGCTCGCCTACGCCGTGGCGGTGCTGCTGCAAGGCCCGCTGGGCGACCGGTTCGGCAAGCTGCGCGTGGTCACGATCGGCACCGCGCTCGCCGGCCTCGCTTCGCTCGCCTGCGCCTTCGCCTGGAGCCTGGAATCGCTGGCCGCGCTGCGCCTGGTCACCGGCGTTTTCGCCTCCTCGGCAGTGGCGCTGGGAATGGCGTACATCGGCGACGTCGTGCCGATCGCCGAGCGCCAGACCACCATCGCGCATTTCATCGCCGGCTCGCTCGCCGGCCAGACCCTGGGGCCTCTGTTCGGCGGCGTGTTCACCGACTGGGCCGGCTGGCGCGTTTCGTTCGTGGTGCTCGGGGTGATCTTCGTCGTCGTGGCTGCGGTGCTGTGGGGCCGGACGGCGGCCGCGTGGCCCGCCATCGCGCCGGGCAGGTTCCGGCCGCTCGCGGTGCACCGCAGCCTGCTGCGCCGGCCGCCGATGCGCTTCCTGGTGGCGGTGGGCGTGGCCGAGACCTTTTTCTTTTTCGGCGCCTACGCTTTCCTGGGCGCTTTCCTCCAGGAGCGCTTCGGCCTGTCGTTCACCGGCATCGGCCTGATCCTCGCCGGCTACGGCGTGGGCGGCCTGCTCTACTCGGGAATGGCGCGCCCGCTCATCCGCGCGCTGGGCGAGCGCGGCCTGGTGAGCGCCGGCGGCCTGATCGGCTTCACGCTGTTCTCGCTGTTCGTGGTGCTGCCGCACTGGGCGCTTGCGATTCCCTGCACCGTGCTGCTCGGCCTCGCCTTCTATCTGATCCACAACACCGTCCAGACGCGTGCCACCGAAGCGGCGCCCGACGCGCGCGGCGCCGCGGTATCGCTTTATGCTTCGGCCTGGGCGCTGGGCCAGGCGGGCGGCGTGGCGGCGATGGGCGTGCTCGTCGCCTCGGCCGGCTACGCGCCGGCCATCATGGCCTCGGGCGTGGGCTTCGGCCTGCTCGGGCTATGGCTGCGCGCCAACATGCACCGGCTCAAGCCTTGACCAACGACCTCGCCGAGCTCCTGCGCCGCCACGGCCTGTGCGCCGAGGGCGAAGCGTTGCACGCCGAAGCGCTGGCCGGCGGCGTGTCGTCCGATATCTGGCGCGTCGAGCTCGCCAGCGGACCGATCTGCGTGAAGCGCGCGCTGCCCCGGCTGCGGGTCTCCCAGCTCTGGGAGGCGCCGGTGGCGCGCAACCGCTACGAGTACGAATGGTTCCGCGTCGCGCGCGAGGCCGCGCCTCACGCGGTGCCCAGGGTCCTGTTTCGCGACGACGACGCCTTCGCCATGGAATACCTCGACCCTGCCGCGCACCCGGTGTGGAAATCGCGGCTGCGAGAAGGGCATGCCGAGCCGGCATTCGCCGCGCATGTGGGCCGCACGCTCGCGGCGATCCACGCCGCTACCGCGGGCCGCGAAGACCTCGCACGGCGCTTTCCCACGGATGCCATATTCCACGCCATCCGGCTGGAGCCTTATCTCGCGGCTACGGGGCGGGCGCACCCGGATCTTTCGCAAAGACTGGATTTGCTGTTGAAAAAGACCGCACGCACGAAAGCCTGCCTGGTGCACGGCGACGTGAGCCCGAAGAACATCCTGTGCGGGCCGCGCGGGCCGGTGTTCCTGGACGCGGAGTGCGCCTGGTACGGCGACCCGGCGTTCGATCTCGCGTTCTGCCTGAACCACCTCCTCCTGAAATGCCTGTGGGTGCCGCGTGCGCGCACCGTGCTGCTGGAATGCTTCGACCAGCTCGCCGCGAGCTACCTGGCCAACGTAACGTTTGAAGGCGTCGAAAGCCGGACCGCGGCGCTGCTCCCCGCGCTGCTGCTTGCGCGGGTAGACGGCAAGTCGCCGGTGGAATACCTCACCGCGGCATCGGACAAGGAAACCGTGCGGCGGGCGGCGCGGCCGCTTATCGCGCGCCCGGTGGAGCGCCTCGCGGATGTCAGGACGGCATGGCAAGGATCATCGACGTAAAGGGCCGCAAGGTCTGGGATTCGCGCGGCCGCGCCACCGTGGAGGCCGAGGTGGTGGTGGGCCGCGGCAGCACGCCGCTGGCGACCGGACGCGCCATCGCCCCGGCAGGCGCCTCGACCGGCGCCGGCGAGGCGAAAAGCGTGGACGCGGCGCTCGCGGTGCAAGCGGTCAACACGCGCATCCGCGACGCGCTGCGTGCGCTCAGCATCCGGGACCAGGAAGCGCTGGACCGCCGGCTGATCGAGCTCGACGGCACGCCGGATCGCAGCCGTCTGGGCGCCAACGCCATGGTCGCCGTGTCGCTCGCCTGCGCGCAGGCCGGCGCGGCCGCGGAAAAGCTCCCGCTGTGGCGCAAGCTCGCCGGCGAGCGGCGCGTGGCGCTGCCGGTGCCGCAGATCCAGATCTTCGGCGGGGGCGCCCACGCAGGCGCGCGCGTCGACGTGCAGGATTACATGGTGATCTGCACCGGCGCCGGCAGCTTCTCCGAGGCACTCGAGTGGACCGCGCAGATCTACGCCGCGGCCGGGGCGCGGCTGAAAAAGCGCGGCTTGCTGCAGGGCGTGGCCGACGAGGGCGGCTACTGGCCGGCGTTCAAGTCGAACGAGGAAGGCCTGGTCGAGCTGGTCGGCGCGATTTCCGACGCGGGACTCGAGCCGGGGACGGACGTGGGCATCGCGCTGGATGTTGCCGCGAGCCAGCTCCACCAGTCGGGTCTTTATCACCTTGTGCTGGAAAAGCGCGTGCTGACCCCCGAGCAGCTGCACGCCATGCTGCTGCGCTGGATCGAACGCTACCCGATCGTGTCCATCGAGGACCCTTTCGCCGAGCACGACGCGCAGGCGATGCGCGCGTTCACCCGCGCGGCGGGCATCCAGGTGGTCGGCGACGATTTTTTCGTGACCGACGAGAAGCGCGTGCGCGAGGCGAACGGCGCGTGCAACGCGGTGCTGCTCAAGCCCAACCAGGTGGGCACCGTCACGGAAACCCTCGCCTGCTGGGACGCTGCGCGCGAAGGGGGCTATCGCGGCATCGTTTCGGCGCGCTCCGGAGAATCCGAGGACGTCGCTATCGTGCACCTCGCAGTGGGCTGGGGCGTGGCGCAGCTCAAGGTGGGCAGCTTCGCCCGCTCCGAGCGTATGGCGAAGTGGAACGAGGCGCTGCGCATCGAAGAAGCCCTGGGCGGCAAGGCGCTCCTTTACCCTGCCCGCAGGCTTTTTAAACCCGTGGGCTAAACGCTGCCGGCTTGAAAAATGTCGTGGCGGCCCCACACCAAAAAAGGAGGCGCGCGATTGCCGTTGCTGAACCGCCTCGCTTAGAATCTGTCGGGATATCCATTACATCGTGGGAAAGCCTGAAACTCTGCCGTCCCGGGCCCGGCCGTCGGCGCGCGACACGCTGCCGAAAGCGCCGACCGGGATCTCGGGACTCGACGAGATCACGCTGGGCGGCCTGCCGCGCGGTAGGCCGACGCTGGTCTGCGGCGCCGCCGGCTGCGGCAAAACGCTTTTTGCCATGGAGTTCCTGCTGCGCGGCGCCGAGCAGTTCGGCGAGCACGGCGCGTTCATCGCGTTCGAGGAAACCGAGCAGGACCTGTCGCAGAACGTGCGCTCGCTCGGCTTCGACCTCGAGAAGATGGTGGCGCAGGGCAAGATCTCGGTCGACCACATCCACGTCGAGCGCAGCGAGATCGAGGAAACCGGCGAGTTCGACCTCGAGGGCCTGTTCCTGCGCCTGGGCCTTGCCATCGACTCCGTGGGCGCCAAGCGCGTGGTGCTCGACACGCTCGAGAGCCTGTTCGGCGGCTTTTCCAACCAGGCGATCCTGCGCGCCGAGCTGCGGCGGCTGTTCCGCTGGCTGAAGGACCGGGGCGTCACGGCGATCATCACCGGCGAGCGCGGCGAGGGCCAGCTCACGCGCCAGGGGCTCGAGGAGTACGTCTCCGACTGCGTAATCCTGCTCGACCACCGCGTGCGCGAGCAGGTGTCCACGCGCCGCCTGCGCATCGTCAAGTATCGCGGCAGCACCCACGGCACCAACGAATACCCGTTCCTCATCGACGAGGACGGCATTCACGTGCTGCCGCTCACCTCGCTGCAGCTCAACCACCAGGTCAGCACCGAGCGCATCTCGAGCGGCATCCCGCGCCTGGACCACATGCTGGGCGGCGACGGCTATTACCGCGGCTCTTCGATCCTCATCTCGGGCACCGCGGGCACGGGTAAAACCAGCATCTCGGCGCATTTTGCCGACGCCACCTGCCGGCGGGGCGAGCGCTGCATGTACCTCGCATTCGAGGAGTCGCCGGCGCAGCTTCTGCGCAACATGAGAAGCATCAGCGTCGACCTCGCGCCCTGGGTCAAGAAAGGGCTGCTGCGCCTGGAGTCCTCGCGCCCCACGCTGCACGGCATCGAGATGCACCTCGCCAGCATCCACAAGATGGTGAACGACTTCAAGCCGCACGTGGTCATCATCGACCCGATCAGCAATTTCTCCACCGCCGGCACGATGGCCGAGGCCGAAGCGATGCTGCTGCGCCTCATCGACTTCCTCAAGTCGCGCCAGATCACCGCCATGTTCGTCAACCTGACCGCAGGCGGCAACGCCTGGGAAAAGACCGATGTCGGCGTGTCCTCGCTGATCGACACCTGGATCCTGCTGCGCGACATCGAGCTCGCCGGCGAGCGCAATCGCGGCATCTATGTCCTCAAGTCGCGCGGCATGAAGCACTCCAACCAGATCCGCGAGTTCGTGATCACCGCCGAGGGCATCAGGCTGGAGGACGTGTACGTCGGTCCCGAGGGCGTGCTCACCGGCTCCATGCGCGCGGCGCAGGAGGACCGGGAGCGCGCGGCCATGCAGGCGCAGCAGCACGAGGCCACGCGCAAGCAGCGCGAGCTCGCGCGCCGCCGCGCCGCGCTGGAAGCGCAGATCGCCTCGCTGCGCGCCGAGTTCGAGGCGGTCGAGGACGAATCCCGCATCGCCGCCGAGCTGCAGAAGGCGCGCGAAGCGCAGCTCGATCAAAGCCGAACCGCCGCCGCCGCCCGGCGCGGCGCCGACACGCCCGCAGCCAGCAAAGGAAAGCGTAAATGAGCACCCGCAGGAACGGCGCAGCCGCAGAGGAAAAATGGGAGCTGCGCCTCTACACCGCAGGCCAGACCCCGAAATCCCTGGCCGCCATCAAGAATCTGAAGAAGGTGTGCGAGGAGCACCTTGCAGGGCGCTATGAAATCGAGATCATCGACCTGCTGAAGAACCCGCGCCTCGCCAAGGACGACCAGATCGTAGCCATCCCCACCCTGGTGCGCAAGCTGCCGGACCCGGTGCGCAAGATCATCGGCGACCTGTCGGATACCGAGCGGGCGCTGGTTGGACTGCAACTCAAGCAAGTGAGCTGATTAATGAATCTGGAAATGAGCGACGCCGCGGACGCCGCGGCCCTCGAGCGCGAGATCCTCGCGCTGCGGCAGCAATTGCAGGACGCGGAAGAGCTGCGGCTCGCCATCAGCCACGGCCAGGTGGACGCCTTCGTGGTCGGGCCGAGCGACGACGCCAAGCGCGTCCTGATGCTCTCGGGCGCGTACGCCCGCTACCGCCAGCTGGTCGAGGACATGCAGCAGGGCGCCGTCACGGTAAGCCGCCAGGGCGAAATCATGTTCGCCAACCATGCTTTCGCCGAGCTCGTGGGGCTGAGCCCCATCGACCTTTTCCGGGTGCCGCTGCAGCAGTACGTGGCGCAGGCGAACCGCGAAGCGGTGGCCGCGCTCCTCGCCCCTCACCCGGGGCAGCCCGACGTGCGCGCCACCCTGAAGGCGCGCGACGGCGGCGAGCGCCGCGTGCGCCTGTCGCTCGTTTCGGCCAACGACGACTTCAGCACGCTTCTGGTCACCGAGCTCAGCCACGACGAGGAGGTCGCCGGCGCCACGGTGGAGGCAATCCGCAACGGCTCGGTGGACGCGCTGGTGGTCGGCGGCGACCAAGTCGTGATGCTCGACTCTGCGCAGCGCTTCTACCAGGCGGCGGTCGAGCGCATGCAGCAGGGGGTCATCATCCTCGGCCCGCAGGGCGAGATCGCCTATGCCAACCAGCGCATGGCGACGCTGCTGGGCATGCACCGCGAACGGCTGATCGGCGTGTCGCTGCGCAAGCTCGCGGTCAACGGCGACCACGCGAGCGTGCAGTCCCTGCTGAACGCGCATGAGGGGGCAAGCGCGCAGGCCGAGCTGCGCCTGCGCCGCAGCGACGGGCAGGCGGTCACGGCGCTCATTACCGTGACCGCGATGGCCGACGGGCAGAAGATGTGCCTGGTGAGCGACCTCGGGCTGCAGCGGCGCCACGAGGCGGCCGACGAGCGCACGCGCAAGTTCCTCGGCATGATGGCGCACGAGTTCCGCAACATCCTGGGGCCGGTGCGCCATTCGGTGGACTATCTGAAGCGGGTCGAGAGCCTCGATCCGGAGTGCCGCAAGATGGTCGACATCGTTGACAGGCAGACCACGCGCCTGCTCGCGCTGGTCGAGGACCTGCGCACCATCAATCCGAAGGAGTAAGGCCCTCGGCCGAGAGGCGGTAGCGCCGGTCGCACCCGGCCGCCGCCTCGCGCGAATGCGTGGCAAGGATCGCGGCTGCGCCGCGCTCCTTCACCTGCGCCCGCAGCAGCGCGAGCACCTGGCGGGCGTTGTCGGGGTCCAGGTTGCCGGTAGGCTCGTCGGCGAGCACCAGCCGTGGGTTGCCCACCAGCGCCCGCGCGATGGCCACCCGCTGCAGCTCGCCGCCGGAGAGCTCCCGCGGCAGGCTCGCCTGCCTGCCTTCAAGCCCTACCGCGCCCAGCAACGCTTTGGCTTTGCCTCGATCAGAAATCCCGCGCAACAGCAGCGGCAACGCGACGTTCTCCTCTACGCTGAGGTGCGGAAGGACGTGGAACGCCTGGAATACGAAACCGAACTTGTCGCGCCGCAGGCGCGCGAGCTCGTCGTCGGGCAACCGGGTGATTTCCAGGCCGTCGAAAATGATCGACCCGGAATCCACCGGCTCGAGGCCCGCCATGGCGTTCAGCAGGGTGGACTTGCCGATGCCGGAGTCCCCGATTACCGCCACGTACTCGCCGGCCGAAACCTCGAGCGAGACGTCGTTCAGGACCATTCGCGCGCCGAAGCGCTTGGTGACCGCAGCCAGCCTCAGCATGTCAAAGAAAGTAATCGGCGATCGCGCGCAAGCCCGGGACGGCTACGATGGCCATCGGGTTCGCCGCCCACTGCGCTTAGTTCCTCAGCATTCCCCTCAGAGCTAGGGCTGAGAGCAGTGTGGCGGCGAACCCGACGGCCATCGTAGCCGTCCCGGGCTTGCGCGCGATCGCCGATTACTTTCTTTGACATGCTGAGGCTGGCTGCGGTCACCAAGCGCTTCGGCG
>DATACE010000354.1:0-6590 GCA_036259215.1 Burkholderiales bacterium
CGTAGGTGAGCACGCGCAGCTTCGCCGGCGGGATCTTGAATACGCCCTCGGCGAGCAGGCGCCGCACCACCGCCACGCCCTGCGTGCCGGCGATGAGCGTGTAGCGCTCGGCCTTCGCATCCCAGGCGCCGATGGCGGCGCGCGGCTCCAGCGCGCTCGGCGCGAGCCGGGTGTCGAGGAGCTCGACCTTCTCCACGTGGGCGGCGCGCGCGAACGCGGCCTGCACGGCCGCGGCATCGCCGTCGGTCCAGTCGAGCGCCACGTTGCCGGGCGCCGCTTCCCAGAGGGCCGGGGCGTCGCTCGCCAGCGCGCGCTCCACATGCGAAGCCGCCGGGAGATCGGCGAGCTCGGCCTCGACCGCCGCGGCCGCGTCCTCGGCCTGCGCCAGGGTTTGGGCGACCACCATCGCGAGCGGCTCGCCGACGTAGCGCACTCGCTCGAGCGCGAGCGGCGGGAGGGGTGCGGCGAACATCGGCTTGCCGCCGCGCCCGGGCAGCGCCGCCGCCGGCGGGATCGCGCCCAGGCCGTCGCGCGCGAGATCCGCGCCGGTGTAGACCGCCAGCACGCCGGGCGATGCCGTGGCCTTCTCGACCCGGATGGATTGGATGCGCGCGTGGCCATGCGGCGAGCGCACAAAGGCGGCGAACGCCTGCCCCGGGAGGGCGACATCGTCGGTGAAGCGCGCGCCCCCGCGGAGCAGCGGGTCGTCCTCGCTCCGCAGCGCCTCGCGGCCGCTGCCGAAACGCAAGTGGTCGTCAGCCATGGCCTCAGTATAATTTGACGACCTCAAGGAGGAGGCCCCATGAATCAGGTTCTGAAGACCGTCGCGGCGCTGCTTGCCGCCAGCCTCGGCGCAACCGCTTACGCGCAAAGCGGCCCCATCCGCATCGGCGTGCTCGCGCCGATCACCGGCCCGCTCGCCACGCCGGGCCGCGACATGGTCGACGGCATGAAGCTCTACTGGGAGCAGGCGAAGTACACCGCCGGCGGCCGCAAGGTGGAGCTGGTGATGGCCGACACCACCTGCAACCCCGACCAGGCGCTCAACCAGGCGCGCCGCCTGGTGCACCAGGAGAAGGTGCACTTCCTGATCGGGCCGCTGTGCGGCCACGAGGGCCCGGCGGTGGCGCAGGTGAGCAAGGAGACCGGCGTGCCGCTGGTGATGGACGCGGCCGGCGCCGACACCATCACCAAGTGGGACCGCACCCCGAGCGTGGTGCGCACCGCGGTGTCGGCGAGCCAGATCGGCCACCCCTGGGGCGAGTACATGTACAAGGAGCTCGGCCTGCGCAACGTCACCTTCATCGGCCAGGACTACACCTGGGGCCACGAGGTGACGCTGGGCGCGGTGCGCGCCTACACCGAGCTCGGCGGCAAGGTGGCGAAGATCATCTGGAACCCGATCGGCACCAAGGACTACGGCCCGACCATCTCGGCGATTCCGGCGGACACCGACGGCGTCTCGGCGGTGGTGGTGGGCGCCGACCGCGTGCGCCTGTTCGAGGCCTGGTTCAACTTCGGCATGCACAAGAAAAAGAAGATCTACGGCGGCTACTGGATGCAGCAGGACGCGCTGCCGCAGATGGACGATCGCGCGGTCGGCCTGATCGGCAACGCGCTCAACTACGCGGCCGGCATCAAGACGCCGGAGAACCAGGCCTTCACCACCGCCTTCGCCAAGGCCTACAAGCGCCTGCCGTCGTGGTTCGGCGAGTCGGCCTACACGGCGAGCCTGTGGAGCCGCACCGCCATCGACTCGATCAAGGGCAAGGTGGAGGACCGCGAGGCGTTTCTCAAGGCGATGCGCACGGTGCAGATCAAGGCGCCGCGCGGCCCGCTCAAGCTCGACAAGTACGACAACCCGATCCAGAACGTCTATATCTCGCGCATCGAGAAGATCAAGCACCCGGTGCTCGGCGAGGTGCTGACCAACGTGCCCTTCAAGACCTACGAGGGCGTGTCGCAGTTCTGGAAATGGGACCCCGAGGAGTTCCTGAAGCGCGGCCCCTACCAGCGCTAGCGGCAAAATCGGGGACAGACCCCAATTTCCTATAAGCGCTAGGACGTTGACGGCTCGCGGGGCGGCATGTTGACCAGCGCCGTCCTGCAGGCCATCAACGGCATCTCGCTCGCGGCGCTGCTGTTCCTGCTGGCGAGCGGCTTCACCCTGAGCTTCGGCCTGATGCGCGTGGTCAACATGGCGCACGGCGCCTATTACCTGGTCGGCGGCTACATCGGCCTGACGCTTGCCGAGAAAACCGGCAGCTTCGCCCTCGCCCTCGTCGGCGGCGGCGCCGCGGTGGTCGTGCTGGGCTTCCTGATCGACCGCTTCCTCATGCGCCGCACCGGCGAGAACCACCTCGCGCAGGTGCTGCTCACCGTGGGCATCGCCTTCGTGCTCGGCGACCTCGCGCTGTGGATCTGGGGCGGCGACAACCTCATGGTGCCCGCGCCCCAATACCTGAAGGGCGCCGTGGTGCTGCCGGGCGAGCTTTACTATCCGCGCTACCGCTTCGTGCTGATCTTCTTCGGCGTGGTGGTCGGCGCGGCGCTGTGGCTGCTCTACCGCAAGACGCAGCTGGGCGCCGTGGTGCGCGCCGGGGTCGACGACCGCGAGCAGGTCAACGCCACCGGCATCAACGTGGATCGCCTGTTCATCCTGGTGTCCGCCCTCGCCTCGTTCCTTGCCGGCATGGCCGGGGTCGCCGGCGGCGCCTTCCTCACGCTCTACCCCGGCGCGGAATGGGAGATCCTGGTCTACGCGCTGGTGGTGGTGATCGTCGGCGGGCTGGGCAGCCTCGAGGGCGCGATGATCGGCGCCCTGATCGTCGGCCTGCTCGACGCCTACGGGCGCTGGCTGCTGCCCGAGTTCTCCTACTTCGTGCTGTTCGGCCCGATCGCGCTGCTGATGCTGTTCCGCCCGCGCGGCCTGTTCGGCAAGGAACACTGATCTTGAACCGGACGATTGCATTGATCGCGCTTGCGGCGGCACTCCTCCTGCCGCACATCGCCGGCCCGTACTGGACCGGCCTGGTGACGCTGATGTACATCTTCGGCCTGCTTGCGCTGTCGATCGATCTGCTCCTCGGGCATGCGGGCCTGTTCTCGCTTACCCACGCCTCGTTTTTCGCCGTATCGGCCTACACCGTGGCCATCCTGCAGGTGCGCTATGGGGTGCCCACCCTGCTCGCCGCGCCGGCCGGGGTGCTCGCCGGCACGCTGCTCGCGCTGCTTTTCGGCCTGGCCGTGCGCACGCGCGGCGTGTACTTCATCCTCATCACCATCGCCTTCGGCTACGTGGTGTGGGGGGTGGCGCACCGCTGGTCCTCGTTCACCGGCGGCGACAACGGCGTCACCAACGTGCCGTTCCCCGCGGCCGGGCCGCTCGCCATCACCTCGCACACGCAGTACTACTACCTGGTGCTCGTCGCCGTGATCCTGTGCGCGCTCGGCTACCGCGTGCTGATCCGCTCGCCGTTCGGGCTGGGGCTGCGCGGCATCAAGGCGAGCGAGTCGCGCATGCGCAGCCTGGGCTACCGCACCACCCTGCACCTGTACGCGGCCTTTGTGCTGTCCGGGGCGCTGGCGAGCTTCGCCGGCGTGCTGTACGTCTACTACAACAAGTTCGTCAACCCGGTGGCCGCCTCGTTCCAGGTGTCGGTGGAGGCCGCCCTGATGGCGATCGTCGGCGGCAGCGGCACCCTCATCGGCGCGTTCATCGGCGCGGGCGTGGTGCTCGGCCTGCGCAACTGGGTGTCGAGCTTCTTCGAGCTGCACGCCGCGGTCATGGGCGCGGTGTTCATCGCCACGGTGCTGTGGGCGCCGCAAGGCCTGGTCGGCCTGGCCAGAAGGTTTTTCAAATGACGGCAATTCAAGTGGAAGGCCTGGCCAAGGTGTTCGGCGGGCTGCGCGCGGTCGACGACGTGTCGCTCAGCGTGGCCGCCGGCGAGCGGCGCGTGCTGATCGGCCCGAACGGCGCCGGCAAAACCACGCTGTTCCACTGCATCACCGGCACGCTGAAGCCCAGCGCCGGCCGCGTGGCGCTCTTCGGCGCCGACGTGACGCACGCGGCGGAATACCGGCGCACGGCGCTCGGCATGGGCCGCACCTTCCAGATCACCAACCTCTTCCCCGAGCTCACGCTGCTCGAGAACCTGACGCTGGCGATCGTCGGCACCGACCGGAGGAAATGGGTGGCGCACCGGCCGGTGGAGGCCTTCGGCGAGGTGCGCCGCCAGGCGCAGGCGGGCCTCGAGAAGGTCGGCCTCGCCGACCGCGCCGCGCAGCCGGTGAAGCACATCTCCTACGGCGAGCGCCGCCAGCTCGAGCTCGCGCTTGCGCTCAACACCGGGCCCAAGGTGCTGTTCCTCGACGAGCCGTGCGCCGGGCTGTCGCCGAGCGAGCGCCAGCGCATCTCGAGGATGATCGCCGAGCTGCCGCGCGACATCACGCTGCTCATGATCGAGCACGACATGGACGTGGCGCTCGGCCTCGCCGACCGCGTCACGGTGCTGCACCGCGGCCGGGTGATCCTGGACGGCTCGCCGCAGGAAGTGCAGACCAGCCCCGAAGTGCGCGACGTGTATTTTGGCCATGCCTGAGGCGCTCCTTTCGGTTCGCGACATCCACACCTACTACGGCGACAGCTACGTGCTGCAGGGCCTCAGCCTGGAAGTCGGCGCGGGCCGCATCGTCGCCATCCTGGGCAGGAACGGCATGGGCAAGACCACCCTCATCCGCTCGGTGGCCGGCCTCACGCCGCCGCGCGAGGGCGAGCTCGCGTTCAAGGGCCGCTCGCTGCGCGGCCGGCCGCCGTATGCCATCGCCCAGGAAGGCATCGCGCTGGTGCCGCAGGGCCGGCGCATCTTCCGCTCGCTTTCGGTGCGCGAGAACCTGCTGCTGCCCAGGAGCGGCCTCGCCCGGCCGCGCCCCGGCGCGTGGAACCTGGAGGCGGTGCTGGCGAAATTCCCGCAGCTCGGCGAGCGCCTGCACCACCCCGGCGGCGCGCTCTCCGGCGGCGAGCAGCAGATGCTCGCGGTGGGCCGCGCGCTGATGGCCAACCCCGAGCTCATCCTGATGGACGAGCCCTCCGAAGGCCTGTCGCCCAAGCTGGTGCAGCAGGTGCAGGAGATCATGGCGAGCCTGCGCGCGCACGGCCACGCGGTGCTGCTGGTGGAGCAGAACTTCGCGCTGGCGATGGCGCTCGCCGACACGATCTACGTGCTCTCGGCCGGGCGCTTCGTGTTCCAGGGCACGCCCGCGGCGCTCGCCGCCGAGCCCGAGGTCCTCGACCAGCACGTGGGCGTGGCGCGCGCCCCCTGATTTCGCAAGGAGACGCCTATGGAGCATTTCGATCTGAGCGGCCGCGTGGCCATCGTCACCGGCGGCAACGGCGGCATCGGCCTGGGCATGGCGCGCGGCCTCGCCCGGGCGGGCGCGGCCATCGTCGTCGCGGCGCGCAAGGCGGACAAGAGCGCCGCTGCGGTGAAGGCGCTCGAAGCCCTGGGCGCAAGAGCGATCGCCATCGAGGTCGACGTGGCCAGCGAAGCTTCCTGCCGCCACCTCATCGACGAGACCGCGCAGCGCCTGGGCCGGCTCGACATCCTGGTCAACAACGCCGGCATCGCGCTGCGCAAGCCGCCGCAGGACTACGCGCTGGAGGAATGGCACCGGGTGATCGACGCCAACCTCACCAGCGCCTTTACCTGCGCGCAGGCCGCCTATCCGCACATGCTGCGCGCCGGCGGCGGCAAGATCATCAACATCGGCTCCATCCTGGCGATCTTCGGCGCGCCGTTCGCGGTGGCCTACGCCGCGAGCAAGGGCGGCCTGGTGCAGATGACCCGCGCGCTCGCCACCGCCTGGGCCAAGGACAATATCCAGGTGAACGCCGTGCTGCCCGGCTGGATCGACACCGATCTCACCGTGAGCGCGCGCGAGCAGGTCCCCGGTCTCAACGAAACCGTGCTCAAGCGCACGCCGAGCGGGCGCTGGGGGCGGACCGCCGACTTCGAGGCGATCGCGGTATTCCTCGCCGGGCCCGGCTCGGCCTTCATCAACGGCACGGCGATTCCCGTGGACGGCGGCTATTCCATCCAGGTTTGAGGAGAACGCACATGGCAAGCGAACACCGGCTCGACCCTTCCCTCGAGAACGTGCACTGGGGCTTTTTCGATGCGAAGCTGCCGCCGCGGCTCACCGTCGATTCCGGCGATACCGTCATAGTGGACACGGTCTCGGGCTGGCCGGACGTGGCGCCCGACAAGGCGCTCTACCGCGCCGACCACTACCAGATCGCCACCCAGCTGAAGCCCGTGTTCGGCCCGCACATCCTCACCGGGCCGATCGCCGTGCGCGGCGCCGAGCCGGGCGACACGCTGGAAGTGAAGATCCGCGCGCTCGAGCTCACCGCCGACTGGGGGTGGAACGTGATCCGGCCGCTGCGCGGCACGCTGCCGGAAGACTTTCCCGAGTTTCAGGCACGCGTGATTCCCCTGGACCGCCGGAAGATGACCGCGAAGCTCGCCTGGGGGCCGACGATTCCGCTGCAGCCCTTCTTCGGCATCCTCGCCACCGCGCCGCGCCCCGAG
>DATACE010000355.1:0-22832 GCA_036259215.1 Burkholderiales bacterium
GCGTGAAGTTCACCAGCCCGCCCTTGGTGGCGTTGTAGGCGATGGTCTGCACGATGCGCTTGTCCTGGCCCATCAGGCCGGCGATCGAGGCGATGTTCACGATGCGGCCCCACCTCGCCGGGATCATGGAGCGCTTGCCGACGAGCTGGCTCAGCACGAAGGCGCCGGTGAGGTTGACGTTCACCAGCTTGTCCCAGGCCTCCAGCGGATGGTCCTCCGCGGGCGCGCCCCAGGTGGTGCCGGCGTTATTCACCAGGATGTCCACTTTCCCGAAACGCCTCAGCACCTCGTCCACGAGCGGCGCGATCGCCTCGCGCTTGCCGATGTCGCACACATAGGGAACCGACTCGATCCCCATCTTCTTCAGGTGCGAAACCGCGCCTTCCAGTTCGTCCTTCTTGCGCGCCGTGATCGCGACCTTCGCGCCCATCTCGCCCAGCGCCTCGGCCATCTGCAGCCCGAGCCCGCGCGAGCCGCCGGTAACCAGCGCGGCCTTGCCGGCGAGGTCGAGCAGCTGCTTGACGTTCATGGGGTTGACCATCATCCCTTCAGCTGAAGGCTTTTGTACTCCAGAAACTCTTCCAGCCCATACACGCCGGCCTCGCGGCCGTGGCCGGACTGCTTGAAGCCGCCGAAAGGCGCGTTCATGTTGAAAGCGCCGCCGTTGATGTCGATCTGGCCGGCGCGGATGCGCCGCGCGACGCGCTGCGCGCGGCCCTCGTCTTTGGACCAGACCGCGCCGGCGAGCCCGTAGAGGCTGTCGTTCGCGATGCGCACCGCGTCCTCCTCGTCCTTGTACGGAATGATGGCGAGCACCGGCCCGAAGATCTCCTCCTGCGCGATGGTCATGCTGTTCTTCACCTTGCCGAACACCGTAGGGCGCACGTAGTAGCCGCCGGCCGGCACGCCCTCGGGCGGCTCGACGCCGCCGGCCACCAGCTCCGCGCCTTCCTCCAGGCCCTTGCGGATGTAGCCGCGCACGCGCTCGAGCTGCGCCTTCGAGGTGAGCGGGCCAAGCTTGGTGGTCTCGGCAAGCGGGTCGCCCACGGTGAAGCCCTTGGCCGCCTCGGCGGCAAGCTTCGCCGCTTCCTCGTACTTCGATTCCGGCACCAGCATGCGGGTGAGGGCGGTGCAGGTCTGGCCGGAGTTGAGGTAGCAGCCGTTCACCGTGCTTTTCACCGCGAGCGGCAGGTCGGCATCGTCCAGGATCACCGAGGCGCTTTTGCCGCCCAGCTCCAGCGCCACGCGCTTCACGCCCTGCGCGGCGAGCTCGGAGATGCGCTTGCCGGCGCGGGTGGAGCCGGTGAAGGAAATCATGTCGACGCCCGGGTGCTTCACCAGGGCTTCGCCGGCTTGCGCGCCGGTGCCGGTCACCACGTTGAGCACGCCCGCCGGCAACCCGGCGGCTTGCGCGCATTCGGCGAGGATGAAGGCGTTGAAAGGCGCGACCTCCGAGGGCTTGAGCACCACCGTGCAGCCCGCGGCGAGCGCCGGGGCCACCTTGAGCGTGATCTGGTGCAGCGGATAGTTCCACGGCGTGATCGCCCCGACCACGCCCACCGGCTCGCGCACCACCAGCGAATTGCCCACGCGCTGCTCGAAAGCAAAGTCCTTCACGATCTTCGCGTAATTGGCGAAGTTGGCGATCGGCAAGCCGGCCTGGATGCGGCTCGCCATCTTGAGCGGCATGCCGACTTCCTGCGCGATGGTCTTCGCCAGCTCCTCGCCGCGCGCCTTCAGGTTGGCCGAGATCTTCTCCAGGTACTCCGCGCGCCGGTCCGGCGCAACCTGCGACCACGATTCCAGCGCGCTGCGCGCGGCCGCCACTGCCGCATCGATGTCTTTCGCGCTGCCCGCGGGGATGCGTCCCAGCACCTCGCCGGTGCCGGCGTTGTGCACCTCGATCGTTTCCTTGCCGGAGGGCGCGACCCCGTTACCGAAGGGCGCAACCCATTGGCCGCCGATGAAAAAGCTGTCGCGGACGAGCATTCCGTTCTCCTGGTGAAGAGGGCTATTTTATATATACTGCGCGGGCATCGAACAGGACACGGGGATAAGCATGTCGCGCACTGCCCGCGCAGCGATCTGCCGGGAGCTGAACCGGCCGGTGGTGGTCGAGGAAATCCGCGTCGAGCCGCCCAAGCGCGGCGAGGTGACGGTCAAGCTCGCCGCCTGCGGCGTGTGCCACTCGGACCTTTCGGCGACCAACGGCACGCTGCAGCTGCCCCTGCCGCTGATCCTCGGCCACGAGGCCGCCGGCGAGGTGGTCGAGGTGGGCGAAGGCGTCGGCTCCCTCGCGCAGGGCGATCACGTCGTATCGTCGTTCATCTACATGTGCGGCGAATGCCGCTTCTGCGCCGCTGGCCGGCCGGTGCTGTGCGTGGAGCAGGGCAAGGCGCTCAGCACGCTGCCCGACGGCAGCCTGCGCACGCGCGACGCCAAGGGCGAGCCGCTCAACATCTTCTCGGGCTGCGGCGTGATGGCGGAATACGCGACGCTGCATGTCGACAACCTGGTGAAGATCGACCGCGGCATTGCGCTGGACCGCGCCGCGCTGGTGGGCTGCGCCGTCACCACCGGGGTGGGTGCGGTGTTCAACACCGCACGCGTGGTGCCGGGCGCCTCGGTCGCGGTGTTCGGTTGCGGCGGCGTGGGCCTAAACGTGATCCAGGGCGCGCGCATCGCGGGCGCCGGACGCATCATCGCCATCGACACGCTCGAAGAGAAAGTGCGCATGGCGACGGGTTTCGGCGCCACCGACACGCTGGTCGTGAAGCCGGGCGAGGACCCGACGAAAGCCTTGAAGAAAATGACCGGCGGCGGCCCGGATTACGCCTTCGAATGAGTCGGCAGCGGCGAGCTTGCGGCAACCGCCTACAAGTGCATCCGGAGCGGCGGCCTTGCTGTGGTGGTCGGCGTGGCGAAGCCGGGGGATTCCACCGCGGTACGCACCATGTCGCTGCCGTTCGAGGAGAAAACCCTCACCGGCAGCTACTTCGGCTCGTGCGTGCCGCGCATTGACTTTCCGCGCATGCTGGCGCTGTACGCGGCGGGCAAGCTGAAGCTGGACGAGCTCATCACGCGGCGCTACCGCATAGACGAGGCGCCCCAGGCGTTCGCCGACATGCAAGCCGGCCGCAACGCCCGCGGCGTCATTGTCTTTTGATGCGCGTCTTTTGATGCGCGTCTTCCGATGAAAGGCCGCATCCTGGTCGTCGACGACCAGCGCGCCAACGTGGAAATGCTCGCCGGCGTGCTCACGGCGCGCGGCTACGAGGTGCTCACCGCGACCGACGGCGAGAGCGCGCTGGAGCAGGTGCGCCGGGAGCCGCCGGACATCGTCGTCTCGGACATCCTGATGCCGCAGATGGACGGCTACGAGCTGTGCCGGCGCCTGCGCAGCGAGCCGGCCACCACGCTGCTGCCGGTCATTCTGGTCACCTCGCTCGACCCGCTGCAGGAGCGCGTCAACGGCATTGAGGCGGGCGCCGACGATTTCCTGTCCAAGCCGGTGAACTGGGACGAGCTGTTCGCGCGCGTGCGCTCGCTGCTGCGCATCAAGCGCCTGCAGGACGAGGTGAAGGCGTGGAACGCCAAGCTCGAGGAGCGGGTGCGCGAGCAGGTGGCGCAGCTCGAGCAGCTGGGCCGGCTGAAGCGCTTTTTCTCGCGCGCGGTGGCCGAGGCCATCGTTGCCGGCGGCGAGGACATCCTCGCCCCGCACCGCCGCGAGATCACCGCGGTGTTCCTCGACCTGCGCGGCTTCACCGCCTTCACCGACCGCGCCGACCCCGAAGAAGTGCTGGAGCTGCTGCGCGCCTACCACGCCACGCTCGGGCGCACAGTCGACGATTTCGGCGGCACGCTGGAGCACTTCGCCGGCGACGGCGTGATGGTGTTCTTCAACGACCCGTTCCCGGTGGACCGTCCCGCCGAGCGCGCGGTGCGCATGGCGCTTGCGCTGCAGACCTCGTTCGTGCCGATCGCCAAGGCCTGGTCGAGCCTGGGCCACGAGGTGGGCCTGGGCATCGGCATCGCCCAGGGCGAAGCCACCCTGGGCGTGATCGGCTCGGAGGAGCGCTGGGAGTACGCCGCCATCGGCAACGTGCCCAACCTGGCCGCGCGGCTGTGCGGCGAGGCGCGCGCGGGCGAGATCCTGCTGGACGCTCAGGCCGAGCGCGAGGTGGCCGAGCTGGCCGAGACCGAGCCGGTGGGGCCGCTCGGCCTGCGCGGCTTCCTCCAGCCAGTGCCCGCCTTTCGGCTCAGAATTCTGAAGTCGTAATTCCCAACTCGCGCGCCACGGACAGCGTGTCGCTGTCCTCCAGGTCCAGGCCCAGCGTCTCCTCGTCCCAGTCCTCGGCTTCGCCGTCGAGCTCGAAATCGTCTTCAAACAGTTCTTCGGGGTTCATGGCGCCATTCTGGGTAGTGCCGCATGACAGGGGTAGCCCGACCCGCGCAGCCGAGCGGACTACGCCTTAAGGAGGGGTTAAGTCGGCGGCGGGCATAAGGAAGAAGGAGGCAGGCCATGATCAAACGCGAGGAGTTCATCCGCAAGCTCAAGGGCGACGTCGAGCGCCTGAATGCGCACTTGGGGCGGTGGCAGGCCAAAGCCCGCGCGGCTGGCGCTGACGCGCGCAGCCGCTATGACCGCCAGATCGCGGTGCTGCGCGAGCGGCGCGAACGCGCGCTCATCAAACTTCGCCAAGTCCAATCGTCCTCCGCTGGCGCCTGGCAAGACGTGGCGGTAGGCGCCAATGCCGCGTGGAAGCAGATGCGCCAGGCCTTCCAGCAGGCGAAAGCCCGCTTCGAGCGCGAGCCGCCCCGCTAGCCGCCGCCGCAGCCCAGGCGGCGTTCCTTGGCCCGGACCAGGGCAGTCACCGCCTGGTTCACCGGCCCGTCGATGGCGCCGTTGATGACGTCGATCTCGCTTTTGCGCCTGGCCATGAGGTCGAGCAGCACAGAAGGGCGCGCGTTGGGGATCTTCGAGCCGAAGTCGCGCGCGTAGGCCACCGGCTCGTCGAAGCCCAGCTTCACGCCCTTCTTCTTCGCCATGGAAAAGACTTCTTTGGCGCAGGCCGCGGACACTTGCGACAGATCCGCATCGGCCATCACTTCGCCGATGGTGCACTCGGCGATGGCGCAGGGGCCGGAGTAGGCGCAGTTGCACAGCAGCTTTTCCCACACCAGCTGGTCGATGTCGTCGAACAGGCGCACGCGGAAGCCGGCGCCCGCCCATACCTCCTCGACTTTCTTCAGCCGCGCGGTGATCGGCCCGCCGAACTCGCCCAGGCGCACCAGCTCCATGCCGTTGTGGTGCGCATGCCCCGGGCCGCGCATCGAGGCGCCGAAGCCGCCCACCACGCCCACCATGACCCTTTCGCGCCCCAGGATGGAGGCCGCGGTATCCGGGCCGCCCAAGCCGTTCTGGATCGACAGCACCGGCGTGTCGGCCTTCAGAAGGGGCTTGAGGGACTCGGCGGCCGGCGCGACGTGCATCGCCTTGGTCGCGAGCACCACGAGGTCGCAGGGCCCGGCCTCCTTCGGCTCGGTCGTGGCCTGGACCTTCACGGTGCGATCGCCCGAGGCGCCTTCCAGCCGCAGCCCGTGCGCCCGCATGGCCTCGACGTGCTCCTTCCAGCGGTCGATCGCCCACACCTCGTGCCCCGCCGAGGCGAAAAGGCCCGCATACACCGACCCCATGGCCCCGGTACCAACGATCGCGATCTTCATCAGGCGACTTCGAACAGCCCGGCGGCGCCCATGCCGCCGCCGATGCACATGGTGACCACCACGTGCTTCGCGCCGCGGCGCTTGCCTTCGATGAGCGCGTGGCCGGTGAGGCGCGCGCCGCTCATGCCGTAGGGATGGCCCAGCGCGATGGCGCCGCCGTTGACGTTGAGGCGCTCGTTGGGGATGCCGAGCCTGTCGCGGCAGTAGATGACCTGCACGGCGAAGGCCTCGTTCAGCTCCCAAAGATCGATGTCCTCGACCTTCTTGCCGGCCTGCTCCAGCAGCTTGGGCACGGCGAACACCGGGCCGATGCCCATCTCGCGCGGATCGCAGCCGGCCACGGCGAAGCCGCGAAAAATGCCCAGCGGGGCGAGGCCCCGCCGGCTCGCTTCCTTGTCGCTCATGATCACGGCGGCCGCCGCGCCGTCGGAGAATTGGCTCGCGTTGCCGGCGGCGATGCAGCCGCCCTCGATGGCCGGCTTGATCTGCGACACGCCCTCGTAGGTGGTGTCGGGACGGATGCCCTCGTCCTCGCTCGCGATCACCTCCTTCAGCGTCTCCTGGCCGGTGTGCTTGTCCACCACCTTCGTCTTGGCCGTGATCGGCACGATCTCGTCCTTGAACTTGCCTTCTTTGCGCGCCTTGGCAGCGCGGTTCTGGCTTTGCACGCCGAACTCGTCCTGCTTCTCGCGCGCGATGCCGTACTTGCGCGCCACGTACTCGGCGGTCTGCAGCATCGGCCAGTACACCTCGGGCGCATGCCGGTGCAGCCACTCGCACTGAAAGTGGTGCTTGTTCATCTCGTTCTGCACGAGCGAGATGGATTCCACGCCGCCGGCGACGTAGATGCCGCCTTCGCCTGCCCGGATGCGCTGTGCGGCGAGGGCGATGGTCTGCAGCCCCGACGAGCAGAACCGGTTCACCGTCATGCCGGGCACGGTGACCGGGCAGCCGGCGCGGATGGCGATCTGGCGCGCGATGTTCCAGCCGGTCGCGCCTTCGGGATTGGCGCAGCCGATGATCACGTCCTCGACTTCGTCCGCGTCCACCTTGGCGCGTGCGAGCGCCGCGTACACCACGTGGCCGCCCATTTTCGCGCCGTGCGTCATGTTGAGTGCGCCGCGCCAGCTCTTGCACAGCGGCGTGCGCGCGGTCGAAACGATGACTGCTTCAGTCATTGTCAATCTCCATTAGCCGTTGAAGCGCTTTCCCTGGGATGCCAACTTGGAGAGCAAAGGCGCGGGCTTCCACTGCGCGCCCTGGTAGCCTTGCTGGAATTGCCGCACGGACTGCAGCACCTTGTCCAGGCCGACGCTGTCGGCGTAGAACATCGGCCCGCCGCGGTAGGGCGGAAAGCCGTAGCCACTGAGGTACACCATGTCGATGTCCGAGGCGCGCAGCGCGATGCCTTCCTCGAGGATGTACGCGCCTTCGTTGACCAGCGCGTAGATGCAGCGCTGCACGATCTCTTCGTCCGAGATGGTCCGCGGCTTTACCTTAATTTCATTTCTGTACGCGTCGATGATGGCCTCGACTTCGGGATCCGGCAGCGGCTTGCGGCTGCCCGCCTCGTACCTGTAGAACCCCTTGCCGGTCTTCTGCCCGAAGCGGCCCTGCTCGCAGATGCGGTCGGCGATCCTCGAGTACACGAACTCCGGGCGCTCCTGGTAGCGGCGCTTGCGGATCTCCCAGCCGATGTCGTTGCCGGCCATGTCGTACATGGCGAACGGGCCCATCGCCATGCCCCAGCTCTGCAGGGCGCGGTCGACCTGCTGGGGGCTCGCGCCCTCGTCGAGCAGGAACAGGCTCTGCTGCCCGTATTTCTCGAGCATGCGGTTGCCGATGAAGCCGTCGCACACGCCGGACACGACCGGCACCTTCTTCAGGCGCTTGCCGAGCTTCATGGTCGTGGCAAGCACGTCCTTGGCGGTCTGCTTGCCGCGCACCACCTCGAGCAGGCGCATGACGTTGGCCGGCGAGAAAAAGTGCGTGCCCACGACGTCGGGCGCGCGCGTGGTGGCCGCGGCGATGCGGTCCACGTCCAGCGTGGAGGTGTTGGTGGCGAGGATCGCCCCCTGCTTGACGATGCCGTCGAGCCTGCGGAACAGGTCCTGCTTCACGTCCATGCGCTCGAACACCGCCTCGACCACGATGTCGGCGTCGGCGATGTTGCCCAGGTTGATGGTGCCGCGGATGAGCGCCATGCGCTTGTCCATGTCGCTCTGCAGGAGCCGCCCCTTGGCCACCGTTGCGGCGTAGTTGTCCTTCACCTTCTTCATGCCTCGATCGACAGCCTCTTGCGAGGTGTCGACCAGCGTCACCGGAATGCCGGCGTTGGCGAAGGTCATCGCGATGCCGCCGCCCATGGTGCCGGCGCCGATCACCGCCGCCTTGGCGATCTCGCGCACCGGCGTATCCTCGGGCACGTCGGGGATCTTGGAGGTCTGGCGCTCGGCGAAGAACATGTGGCGCAGCGCCTTGGACTCCGGCCCCTGCACCAGCTTGTCGAAGCGCGCGCGCTCCTGCCTGCGGCCCTCGTCGAAGGGCAGCGTGGCGGCCGCCTCGGCGCAGGCCACGATCTCGAGCGGCGCCGGATAGCCCTTCGACGCCTTGGCCACTTCCTCGCGCACCTGGGCGAAGAACGTTTTCGGGTCGCCGTCCAGCTGCGGCGGCATGTTGCGCAGCACGCGCGGCCCTTTGCCCTGGCGAATCAACTCGTGGGAGAACGCCAAGGCGCCCTCCAGCAGATCTCCCGGCACGACCTCGTCGACCAGGCCGAGCTCCTTCGCCCGCTCCGCCGGGATCGGATTGCCGGTGGTCATCATCTTCACTGCCTCGGCCATCGGCACGATGCGCGGCAGGCGCTGCGTGCCGCCGGAGCCGGGCAGGATGCCGAGCTTCACTTCGGGCAGCCCGAGCTGCGCGCGCGGCGCCGCCACGCGGTAGTGGCAGGCGAGCGCCAGCTCCAGGCCGCCACCGAGCGCGAAGCCGCCGATGGCGGCGACCAGCGGCTTGGACATCGCGTCCTGCGCATCGTTGACGTCGGGCAGGTCGGGCTTCAAGCGCGGCGCGTTGAACTCGCGGATGTCGGCGCCGCCGGAGAACGCTTTGGCCGAGCCGATCAGCACCGCCGCCTTCACCCCGGGATCGGCGTCCGCCTTCTTGAGGAGCTCGAGGATCGCGGCGCGCAGCGCGTTGCCCAGGCCGTTCACCGGCGGGTTGTCGAGAGTGATGACGGCTACGCCGTCGCGGACGGCGTATCGAGCGACGTCGCTCATCCAGGGTCTCCGGGGAGGTAGGGGCAGCCGAGGGGGCTAGGATAAACTACCTTCGACCAAAGGAGGACGCTCCATGCAAGGCCTGATGATGGACATGCCGCTGCTCATCAGCGAGCTCATCCGTCATGCCGACCGCCACCACGGCAGCACCGAAATCGTGTCCCGCGCCGTGGAGGGCGGCATCCACCGCTACACCTACCGCGATGCCCACGCGCGCGCCCGGCGCCTGGCCAATGCGCTGAAAAAACTGGGCGTTAGGATGCACGAGCGCGTTGCGACGCTCGCCTGGAACGGCTACCGGCACTTCGAGATCTACTACGCCGCGGCGGGCTCCGGGGCGGTCATCCACACCATCAATCCGCGCCTGTTCCCCGAGCAGATCGCCTACATCGCGAACCATGCCGAGGACAAGGTGGTGCTGTTCGATCTCACGTTCGCGCCCCTGGTGGAGAAGCTCGCGCCGCAGCTGAAATCGGTCCGCCACTTCATCGCCATGACCGACCGGGCGCACATGCCCAAAGAGAAGCTTCCGAATCTGTTGTGTTACGAAGAGATACTGGAAAAAGAAAAACCCGACTTCGAATGGCCGAGCTTCGACGAGCGCACCGCGGCCTGCCTGTGCTACACCTCGGGCACCACCGGCAACCCTAAGGGCGCGCTGTACTCGCACCGCTCCAGCATCCTGCACGCCTACGGCGCGGCGCTGCCCGACAGCTTCGGCCTCGCGGCGCGCGACGTGGTGCTGCCGGTGGTGCCCATGTTCCACGTCAATGCCTGGGGCCTGCCGTACTCGGCGGCGCTCACGGGCGCGAAGCTGGTGTTCCCCGGCGCGCAGCTCGACGGCAAGAGCGTGTACGAGCTTTTCGAGGCCGAAGGGGTCACCATCAGCGCCGGCGTGCCCACGGTGTGGCTGGGCGTGCTGAACTACATGAAGGAGAACAAGCTGCGCTTCTCCACGCTCAACCGCACCCTGATCGGCGGCTCGGCCTGCCCGCCCGCGATGCTGCGCACGCTGCAGAAGGACTACGGGGTGGAAGTGCGCCACGGCTGGGGCATGACCGAGATGAGCCCGCTCGGCACCGTGTGCCGGCTGAAGGCGAAGCACGCGAAGCTCGACGACGAGCCGCGCTTCGCGCTGCAGGACAAGCAGGGCTTCGCCATCTTCGGCGTCGACATGCGCATCGTGAACGAGCAGGGCGAGGAGCTGCCGCGCGACGGCAAGGCCTTCGGCGACCTGCAGGTGCGCGGGCCGTGGGTGATCCGCGAGTACTTCAAGGGCGAGGGCGGCGATCCTCTGCGGAAGGATGCAAAGGGCCAGGGCTGGTTCCCGACCGGCGACGTCGCCACGCTCGATGCCGACGGCTACATGCAGATCACCGACCGCTCCAAGGACGTGATCAAGTCGGGCGGCGAATGGATCAGCTCCATCGACCTGGAGAACATCGCCATTGCGCACCCGGCGATCGCGGAAGCGGCGGCGATCGGCGTGCACCATCCCAAGTGGGACGAGCGCCCGGTGCTGGTGGCGGTAAAGCGCCCGGGCCACGAGGTGTCGAAAGAGGAGCTGCTCAAGTTCTACGAGGGCAAGATCGCGAAGTGGTGGATGCCCGACGACGTGGTGTTCGTGAACGAGCTGCCGCACACCGCCACCGGCAAGCTGTCCAAGCTCACGCTGCGCCAGCAGCTCCGGGATTTCCGCCTTGATCCGAAGTGAGACGGCCGGGCGCGTGGCGCGCGTGCGCTTCGACCGCCTCGACAAGAAGAACGCCATCACCGCGCAGATGTACCTGCAGCTCGCCGAGGCGCTCGCCGGGGCGGACGCCGACCCCGAGGTGCGCGCCATCCTGCTGCACGGCTCGGCCGACTGCTTCACCTCGGGCAACGATGTGGCCGACTTCCTGCAGCGCCCGCCCTCGGGCGAGGGATCGCCCACGTGGCGCCTTTTTGAAGTCATGCCTTTTGTAGAAAAACCCATAGTCGCCGCCGTAGGCGGTCCCGCCGTGGGCATCGGCTGCACCATGCTGCTGCACTGCGACCTCGTCTACGCGGCGGCCAACGCCCGCTTCCAGCTGCCGTTCGTGCCGCTGGGCATCGTGCCGGAGTTCGGCTCCACGTTCCTGCTGCCGCTTATCGCGGGCTACCCGCGCGCCGCCGAGCTGCTGCTGCTCGGCCAGCCGTTCACCGCGCAGAAGGCGTACGAGGCGGGCATCGTCACCGCGGTGGTTTCGCAGGAAGAGCTCCTGGAAAAATCCCTGGAGACTGCGACGGCGCTTGCGGCGCTGCCGGCCGAATCCATCCGCCTCACCAAGCGCCTCATGAAGGCGCGCTACGGCAAGGCCGTGGCCGAAACGATTGCCGAGGAAGGACGCCTGTTCGTCGAGCGCCTGGAATCGCCGGAAGCCAAGCAGGCCCTGAATGCCTTTCTCGATAAGACAGCTCGCAAGCCGGGTCGGTGAGGAAGTCGGCGTGTCGCCGTGGGTGGAGGTCACCCAGGAGCGCATCGACACCTTCGCCCGGGCGATCGACGACTTCCAGTGGATCCACGTCGATCCGTCGCGCGCCCGGGAATCCCCCTTCGGCGGCACCATCGCGCACGGCTTTCTCACCCTGTCGCTGCTGTCGCACTTTTCCGAGCGCACCTTCTCGTTCTCCGACCGGCGCATGGGCGTGAACTACGGCCTGAACCGCGTGCGCTTCACCGCGCCCGTGCCCAGCGGCTCCCGCGTGCGCGCGCGCTTCACTTTGGCGAAGTACGAGCCGCTCGACGGCGGCGTGCAGGTCACCTGGAACACCGTGGTCGAGATCGAAGGGGCCGGGAAGCCCGCACTGATCGCCGAATGGATCGGGAGGCATTACTACTAATGCGATGGAAGCAAAGACCGCCCGGCTCCAACTGGGGCGAGTTCGGTCCCGACGACCAGCGCGGCCGCATGAACTGGGTGACGCGCGAGAAAGTGCTGCAGGGGGTCGCCGAAGTGAAGGAGGGCATCGCCTTTGCGCTTTCCCTGCCCCTCGACTACCCCGGCGGCAGCGTGCTGAATCCGCGGCGCAAGCCGCCGCGCCTGGCCGCGACCATCCGCGACGGCAACAGCGCGGGCAAGCAGAACTTCTGCTTTCCGCTCGCCGAGGACAACCCCGACCTTACCGACGTGGTCTCCGACGACGTGGCGCTGCTCACGCTGCAGTACTCGACGCAGTGGGACAGCTTCGCGCACGTCGGCAGCCGCTTCGACGCCGACGGCGACGGCAAGCGCGAGATCGTTTTCTACAACGGCTTCCGGGCCGGGGAGGACCTCCGGCCCGCCCCTCAAAGCAATTCCACTGCATGGGACAAATACGAAGGGACGCAAGCGAGCGCGCTCGGCATCCAGAACCTTGCGGAGCACGGCGCGCAGGGCCGCGGGGTCTTGATCGACCTGCACCATCATTTCGGCCGCGAGCCGCACGCGGTGACGTATGAAGAGCTGATGCAGGTCCTGGAGAAGGACGGCGTGCAGATCGAGAAAGGCGACATGGTGTGCCTGTACACCGGGTTCGCCGACGTGCTGCTGGAGATGAGAAAGCAGCCGGACGCGAAGCTGCTGCACGCCACCTGCACCGGCCTGGATGGGCGCGACGCGCGGCTGCTGCAGTGGATCACCGACAGCGGCCTCGCCGCGCTGATCGCCGACAACTACGCGGTGGAGATCATCCCGACGAGCCTCACGGCGCCCAAGCCGCACGCACTCATGCCGCTGCACGAGCATTGCCTGTTCAAGAACGGCATCCACCTCGGGGAGATGTGGTATCTGACCGAGCTCGCGCGCTGGCTGCGCGCGCATGGCCGCAGCCGCTTCCTCCTCACCGCGCCGCCGCTGCGCCTCCCGGGCGCGGTCGGCTCGCCCGCCACGCCGGTGGCCACGGTATGAAGGTCGTCCTGGTCACCGGCGGTTCCTCGGGCATGGGCGAGGCCAGCGCCAGGGAGCTTGGCCGGCGCGGGTGGCATGTCGCCGTGATGGCCCGAAAGGCATTTGAAACGGATTTTCTTTCCCTTCAGGGAGACGTGGCGAACGACGCCGACTGCCGCCGCGTGGCGCAGGCGGTACTCGACAAGTGGGGCCGCATCGATGCGCTGGTGAATAGCGCCGGCACCACCAAGTTCGTGGCCCACGCGGACCTCGAGGGACTGTCGGCCGAGGACTTCCTCGCCATCCTGCGCGTGAACCTGGTCGGCCCGTTCCAGATGATCCGCGCCTGCGCGCCTGCGCTGAAAGCCGCGCGCGGCTGCGTGGTCAACCTGTCTTCGGTGGCTTCGATCCTCGGCACCGGCTCCTCCATCGCCTACGCCGCTTCCAAGGCGGCGCTCGACACCATGACTTTTTCCCTCGCGCGCGCGCTCGGCCCCGAGATCCGGCTGAACATCGTCGCGCCGGGCTACGTGCGCACGCCCTGGCAGGTCGCGGCGCACGGCGAGCAGGGCGCCGCCGATCTCGAGCGGCGCTTCGCCGAAAAGGCGCCGCTCAAGGCAGCGCCCGACGCGCAGGATGTCGCCGATGCCGTGGCCTGGCTGGTGGAGGGCGCGCGCCGCGTCACCGGCGAGATCATCTACGTCGACGCCGGCATGCATATCGCCTCGCCGCGTTGATGTTCGATTACGTGATCGGGGGAGAACCCGGCCTGCCGGGTGCGGCTGCTCGAAGCCGGGCCGCGCGACACCGACCGCTGGGTCCACGTGCCTTTGGGCTACGGCAAGACGCCTCGGTGATGCCCGCGCTGCCTCCGGCAATATCAACGCCGCCGTGATCGCCGTGGCCGGGAAAGGCGCCGATCTGGTAAAAGAAGCGTGATGTGGGAAGTCGCGGTTCTCGTTCTGGTTGCGCTCGGCGTGTTCCTCTGGATCGACAGCCTGCGCGCGCGCGAGCGGGCGGTGCAGGCCGGGCGCTCGGCGTGCAAGCGCTACGAGCTGCAGTTCCTGGATGACACGGTGTCGGTCGCGCGCCTGCGCCTGGCGCGCGACGAGGAAGGCCAGCTCAGGATCGCGCGCACCTATAGTTTCGAGTTCTCCGACACCGGCAACAATCGCCGCCACGGCGCGATCGTGATGCTGGGCGCGCAGGTGCACGACCTGCACCTCGAGCCCTACCCCATGCCATGAGCTGGCTTTCCGGCAAGGTGGTCGAGAACCGGCACTGGACGCAGGCGCTGTTCTCCCTGCGCGTGTCGGGCGCGCCGCTGTCGTTCCAGGCGGGGCAGTTCGTGCGCATCGCGCTCGACATGGAGGAGGGCAACGAGGGCTCGCGCGTGGCGCGGCCTTTTTCCATGGTCAACCCGCCGCAGGATGCGATCCTCGAGTTCTACGGCATCGTGGTGCCGCAGGGGCCGCTGTCGCCGCGCCTCGCGCGCCTTGCGCCCGGCGACACGCTCTACGTCGCCTCCAACCCGGCGGGCTTCCTGGTGCTGTCCGAGCTGCCCGACGCCGACACGCTGTGGCTCATTTCGACGGGCACCGGCATCGCGCCGTTCCTGTCGATCCTGCGCACCGAGGCCCCGTGGCGCCGCTACCGCAACGTCGTGCTGGTGCATGCGGTGCGGCACGCGGCGGAGCTGGTTTACCGGGATGAGCTGCGCAAGCTTAAGAATCTCAGGTATGTATCGCTTGTAAGCCGAGAAGCCGCGTCCGGCGCGCTGGCCGGGCGCGTTCCGGCGGCGGTGCGCGACGGGCGGCTGGAAGCCGCGGCGGGCGTCGCGCTTGCGCCCGAGACTTCGCAGGTGATGCTGTGCGGCAACCCGGACATGCTGCGCGACACGAGCGCCGCGCTCGCCGAGCGCGGCATGCGCAAGCACCGCCGGCGCGCCCCCGGGCACATCACGGTCGAGAGCTTCTGGTGAGCGTGGCGAAAGTCACGCTCGCGCTCGCTGCGGCGGCGCTGCTCGCCGCGGGCTGCAGCGCGCTGCGCCTCGCGTACGACAACGCGCCGATGTACGTCAAGTACCGCGCGAGCCAGTTCCTGGATGTCAAAGGCGCGCAGGATCACGAGCTTGCGCAGCGCATCGATTCGTTCTTCGACTGGCACCGCGCAAAGGCGCTGCCCGAGTACGCGCGCATCGCCGAAGAAGCGGCGCTGCGCGTGGGAAAAGGACTCTCGCACGACGACCTCGTTTGGGGTTACGATTCTCTCGTGGCGCACGCCAGGCTCGGCCTGCATGCCGCCGCCCAGCGGATCGCGCCGCTGCTCGACCGGCTCACGCCCGAGCAGCTGGCGTACATGGAAAAGGGATTCGCCGAGGAAAACCGCAAGTTCGCCACGGAGAACCTGCGGGGCAGCGAGGGGGATCGCCGCAAGCGCCGCGCGAAGCGCGTAGAAGAACGGCTGGAGGATTGGGTGGGGACTCTTTCTCAGGCGCAGGTGGAGCGGGTGCGGCTGTACTCCGAGCGCGCACCGCTGGCGGGCGAGCTGCGCGACCGCGAGCGCAAGCGGCTGCAGGCCGAGGTGCTCGGCATGCTGCGCGCGCGCCGCGCGCGCGACCTGCTTCCCGAGCGCGCGGCCAACTGGCAAGCCGGACGCGACCCGGCCACCGCGCAAACCTACGACGCCGCACGGCGCGAGCTGTACGCGCTGCTGCTCGACCTCGACCGCAGCCTGAGCCGCGAGCAGCGCGCCCGCGCCCAGGAGCGCCTGCGCCGCTACGCGGCCGACTTCGCCGCGCTCGCGCGCCGGAAGGATCCGTGAACGACCCGGCCGCGCTGCACGGCCCCGCGTCCGCCACTGCGCTGGAGTCGCCGCCGGCGAGCTACGCCGGGCGCACGCGCTACACGCAGCTCGAATACGAGGCGCTGCTCGCGAATGTCTCCATCGGCATCGCCTACACCCGCGACCGGCGCTTTTTCCTGTGCAATCCGCGCTTCGCCGAGATGTTCGGCTACGCGAGCGACGAGCTGATCGGCCAGTCGGGCGACCTGGTGTATCCCAGCCGCGAAAGCTACGCCGCGCTCGGCGAGATCGCGGTGCCGCTGCTCAACGAAGGACGCCAGCTCGACCTGGAATGGCAGGTGCGGCGCAAGGACGGCTCCACGTTCCTCGCGCGCATGATCGCCAAGGCGCTCGACACCGGCAACCCGCAGCAGGGCACGGTGTGGATCGTGGAAGACATCACCGAGAAGCGCCGCCAGGCCGACGAGGTGGCGCGCCTGCTGCGCGAGCAGGAGGCTATCCTGGGCAGCGCCACGGTCGGCATCGTGTTCCTTAAGGAGCGGCGTATCGTGCGCTGCAACCGGCGCTACGAGGAAATGTACGGCTACGCGCCGGGCGAGCTTGCCGGCAAGACCACCGCCGTGCTCTATCCCGACATCTCGATGCACGCCCGCGCCGCCGCGGTCTACGACACGCTCGGGCGCGGCGAAGTGTCGCGCAGGGTGGAGCTGCGCAAGCGCAAGGACGGCGGCGCGATCTGGACGCGCATCGCCGGCGCGGCGGTCGACGCCGGCGACCCGCACAAGGGCTCGGTGTGGGTGGTGGAGGACATCACCGAGGAGCGGCGCGCCCAAGACGAGCTGCAGCGCGTGCTCGCCGAGCAGCAGGCGCTGCTCGACAACGTGGCGGTGGGCATCGCCTTCCGGCGCGACCGGCGCACGGTGCGCGCCAACCGGCGCTACGAGGAGATGTTCGGCTATGCGCCCGGGGCCGCCGCCGGCACCTCGACGCGCGACATCTACTTCACCGACGAGGAGTACCGGCAGGCGGGCGGGGTCTACGGCGAGCTCGACGACGGCAGGACCCATAGCCGCGAGCAGTGGCTGCGGCGCCAGGACGGCTCGGGCTTCTGGTGCCGGGTCACCGGGCGCGCGGTGCGCCCCGGCGACGCGGCGCACGGCTACGTGTGGCTGCTCGAGGACATCACCGAGCGCCGGCGCGCCGACGAGGACCTGCAGCGCCTGGTGCGGGAGCAGGCCCAGGTGGAGGAGCGCATCCAGCGCGCGCTCGCCGAGCAGGAGCTGATCCTCGACAACGCCTCGGTGGGCATCGCCTTCGTGCGCGGCCGCGCCATCCAGCGCTGCAACCGCTTCCTGGAGGAGATGGTCGGCGCCGGCCCCGGCGAGCTGGTCGGCCAGAGCTCCTCGGTGCTGTTCGCCTCGGCGACCGACTGGGAGGAAGCCGGGCGCCTGGCCTACCACAGCACCGCACCGGGCGAGACGCACGACAGCGAGTGGCGCTTCCGGCGGCGCGACGGCTCCACCTTCCGCTGCCGCACGCGCGGCCGGCGCACCGACCTGGGCGAGCCGGACCAGGAGTGGATCTGGAGCTTCGAGGACGTCACCGCCGAGCGCGACGCCGACCTGCGCGTGCAGCGCGCGCTCGCCGAGCAGGAGCTGATCCTCGACAACGCCACCGTGGGCATCGCGTTCCTCAGGAACCGCATCTACCAGCGCTGCAACCCGCGCTTCGAGCAGATGTTCGGCTACGCGCCGGGCGAGCTGCTCGGCTGCGGTACCGAGGTGATCTACGCCGACACGCCGTCGTGGAACGACGATGCCGCCTTCTACGCGCAGATGCAGCGCGGCGAGGCGGTCTCCACCGAGCGGCGCTACCGGCGCAAGGACGGCAGCCTGTTCTGGTGCAAGCTGGTGGGCAAGGCGATCGACGCCGCGCGCCCGCACGAGGGCTCGATCTGGATCTACGACGACGTGACGGCCGAGCACGCGGCGCGCGAGTCGCTGGAACGGTCGGTGGCCGAGCGCACCGCCGAGCTGCAGGCGGCCAACCAGCGCCTGGAGATCGAGGTGGGCGAGCGCAAGATGGCCGAGCAGCGCGCCAAGCACCTCGCCGACCACGACGCGCTCACCGGGCTGCCCAACCGGCGCCTGCTCGAGGACCGGCTTACGCAGGCGCTGGCGCTTTCCTACCGCAACCGCAAGCAGAGCGCGGTGATGTTCGTCGACCTGGACCGCTTCAAGACCATCAACGACTCGCTCGGCCACGCGGTCGGCGACCTCCTGCTGCGCGAGGTGGCGCTGCGGCTGGTGAACCAGTTGCGCATCGGCGACACCATCTGCAGGATCGGCGGCGACGAGTTCGTGGTGGTGCTGCCCGAGATCAAGCGCGCCGAGGACGCCGCGCAGGTGGCGCAGAAGGTGATCGAGGAGCTCTCGCGCCCCATCCCCGCCGACGAGCGCGAGCTCACGGTGACGCCCTCGATCGGCATCGCCGTGTTCCCCGACGACGGCCGCGATGCCGAGACGCTGATCCGCAATTCCGACGCGGCGATGTACCACGCGAAGGAAATGGGCCGCGCCAACTACCAGTTCTTCACCGCCGAGATGAACCAGGCGGCCTCGCGGCGCCTCGCGCTGGAGGGCGACCTGCGCCGCGCGCTCGGCAAGGACGAGCTGCGCGTGCACTACCAGCCGGTGGTGGACGCGCGCACGGGGGAAGTGTCGGGGCACGAGGCGCTGGTGCGCTGGCAGCACCCGGCGCGCGGGCTGGTGGCGCCGGCCGAGTTCATCCAGCTTGCCGAGGAGACCGGCCTCATCCTGAAGCTGGGCGAGTGGGTGCTGCGCGAGGCGTGCCGCTGGGCCACCTTCATCGGCGTGGAGCGCGGCCTGCACATCGCGGTCAACCTGTCGCCGCGCCAGTTCAACGATCCAAAGCTGGTCCAGGTGGTGGCCGCGGCGCTGAAGGATACCGGCCTGCCGGCGCGCCTGCTGGAGCTCGAGATCACCGAGACCACCGCCATGCAGCACAGCGACGTGGCGCTGAGCACGCTGCAGAAGCTGAAGCAGCTGGGCGTGTCGGTGGCGATCGACGACTTCGGCACCGGCTACTCCAGCCTGTCGTACCTGAAGCGCTTCCCGGTCGACCGGCTCAAGGTGGACCGCTCGTTCACCGCCGAGCTGCCGGGCGACGAGGACCAGTGCGCCATCGTTTCCGCCATCGTGGCGCTGGCGCACGCCCTCGACATCCGGGTGGTGGGCGAGGGCGTGGAGACCGAGGCGCAGCGCGAGTTCCTGCGCAACTGCGGCTGCGACTACCTGCAGGGCTACCTCATCGGCCCGCCGGTCGACGCCGACACGGCGGCCAAAGACTTCATCTAGGCGGTGTTCAGGCAAGGCGTAAGGGCCGCGCTGCCCGTGGTCCTGGGCTATCTGGGCATCGGCTTCGCCGCCGGCGTGGTGGAGCGCGCCGCCGGGATGTCGTACGCCGAGATCGCGCTGCTTTCCATGGTGCTGTACGCCGGCTCGGCGCAATTCGTGGTGGCGGGCATGCTGGGCAGCCCGGCGGCGGCCATCGTGCTCGCGGTGTTCCTGCTCAACCTGCGCCACCTTCTGCTGTCCGCCGCCCTCGCGCCCGCCTTGCGCGCGGTGCCGGCGTGGAAGAACGCGCTCCTCGGCCTGCAGCTCACCGACGAGACCTTCGTCGTGGCTTCATCGAGACAAGATATCCCGGCCGCCTGGATGGCCGGGCTCAACCTTGCCGCGTGGAGCGCCTGGGCCGCGGCCAACCTGGCGGGCGCCGCGCTCTCGGCATACGCCTCCAACACGCGCGTCCTGGCGTTCGCCTTGCCGGCCATGTTCGCCGGCCTGCTGGTGCTGCAGCTGAAATGCTTCACCGGCCTGGCGGCCGGCGCGCTCGCCGCGCTGTGCGCGCTGGTCGTCCATGACGTCTGGCCGGGACCCTGGTCGGTGATTGCGGGCACCGTGGTCGGCGCTTCGCTCGGGCTCGCCCTGGAACGATGGAAGTTCGCCCGGAATTCTTAGCCCTGGTGCTCGCCTGCGCGGCGGTCACCGCGATTCCGCGCATCCTGCCGCTGGTGGCGTTGTCGCGCCTGGCGCTGCCGGGGTGGCTGCTCGGCTGGCTGCGCTACGTGCCGGTGGCGGTGCTTTCCTCGCTGCTCGCGGTCGAGCTGGCATCGGCCGGCGCCGCCGGCGCGCCGGCGATAGCGGCGGCTTTCGCGGTCGCCTTCCTCACGCGCAGCCTGCTAGCCACGGCAATCGCAGGCGTGGCGGTTTTCTGGTGGCTAGGTTGAGAGCTTGCGCTTGCCTTTGAGGCGCTCCTCCAGCTTGAGCAGCTCGAGCTCCACGCCCACCATGTTGGGGTTCACCTCCAGCGCGCGGCGAAACGCGCGCTGCGCCTCCTCGTACTCCTCGAGCGCCACGTGCACCATGCCGGCGCCGGAGAGGGCGCCGAAGTGCCGCGGATTGCGCTTGAGCACCTCGTCGCAATCGGCGAGCGAACGGCGATAGTCGCCGGCCAGGTAGTAGACCGTGGCGCGCTTGTTCCACGCTTCGGCGAACCCGGGCCTGTGCGAGATGACGCCGGAGAAGGTGGCGATGGCCGCGGCATGGCGCCCGGCCTGCATCTCCTCCACGCCGCGCGCCATGATGCGGTCGATGTCCGCGTCGCCCGAGCGGCTCCACAGCAGCCACAGCGCCTGCTCGGCGTAGCTGCGCACCAGGGCGCTTTCGTCGCGCAGGCGCTCGTGCAGCAGGCCGTCGTCCGCGGGCGTGCCGCGGTTGGCGATCCACACCAGCGCCTCGGCCCGGGTGGCGGCGTCGTCACTGCGCAGCCCGGCGAGCGCCTGCTCTCGCGAGCCGGGCGGCTCGGGGAATGCCGCCGGCGCCGCCATTGTTAACGCCAGTGCGAAGAGTAGGATCCTCATCCAGGGAAGGAACACATGAAATCGCCGATCCGTCCGCTGATCTTAGCCCTGCTGCTGGCGCCTGTTGTGGTTTTCGCCGCCGACAGCGGCCCCTCGCCCGCAGGCGACCCGGTGCTCGAGGGCGCCGCCGCCGCGGCCGAGCGCAACGACTGGGCCGCGGCCCAGGCCCTCCTGAAGGGCGCGCTGGCCAAGGAGCCGGGCAACGCGGACTACCACAACCTCTATGCCTACGCGCTGCGCAAGGGCGCCAATCCGGACATGAGCTTGGTGTTCAAGCACTACCAGGAGGCGCTGCGGCTGGATCCCAAGCACCGCGGCGCGCACGAATACATCGGCGAGGCTTACCTGATGGTGGGCGACCTGCCCAAGGCGAAGGAGCACCTCACCCAGCTCGACAAGCTGTGCTTCCTGCCCTGCGGCGAGTACCGCGACCTGAAGAAGGCGGTCGACGAATACGAGGCGAAACGCAAGTAGCGCAGGTCGCCTTTGCGGGCTCGCCATGCTAGCCTCGGCGCTTCATAAGGGAGGCAACATGCCGTCACTTCTTAAATCACTTTTGCTGGTTTGCGTGCTGGCCGCGACCCCCGCCGGCGCCGCGGATTTCGTCGCCAAGCTCGCCTCGCAGGACCCGCCCACCACGGCCAAGCACCGCGGCCTGCTGAAGGCGGCCGAGCTGGTGAAGCAGCGCACCAACGGCGCGGTGGAGATCCAGGTGTTTCCCTCCTCGCAGCTGGGCGGCGCGCGCGAGATGGGCGAAGGCGTGCAGCTCGGCAGCCTGGAGGCCATGATCGCGCCGGCCTCGTTCCTCGGCGGGTTCAACCCGGCGGTATCGATTTTCGACGTGCCCTATATCTTCCCCACAGACCGCGAGAAATCGCGCCGGCTGCGCGAAGGCAAGCTCGGGCAGTCGGTCCTCGAGTCGTTCCGCAAGCGCGGCTTCGAGCCGATCGCCCTGTGGTCCGGCGGGCGCAAGCAGCTCACCTCCAACAAGCCGCTCAACGATCTTTCGGCCATCGCCGGCCAGCGCTTTCGCGTCATGGATTCCAAGATCCTCATCGGTCAGTTCAGCTCGCTGGGCGCCTCGGCCATCGTGCTGCCGTTCGGCGAGCTGTACACGGCGCTGCAGACCGGCGTGATCGACGCGCAGGAGAACCCGCTCGACATCATCCAGGCGATGAAGTTTTTCGAGGTGCAGAAGAACCTGCTGGTGACCGACCACGGCGCCATCGTGGAGTGCGTGCTGTTCAGCCCGCGCTTCATGCAGCGGCTGTCGGCGGCGCAGCGCGAGGTGATCCGGACCGCCTTTCGCGAGGTGGCGCCGGAAGTGGACCGCGGCAAGGAGGCCGACGCGCAGAAGTCGCTCGCCTTCTTCAAGACCGCCGGCCTCAACGTGCGCGTCGCCGACGAGGCCGAGCGCGCCCGGCTGCGCGCCATCGTGTACCCGGCGGGGCGCGACGCCTATGTCGCCCAGGCCGGCGCCGAAGGCAAGGCCTTGATCGCGCTCTACGAAAAGGAGCTGCAGGCCCTCCATAAGTGAGGGCGCAGCTCGCGCGCGCCGCCGACGCGCTCGGCGCCCTCGAGCGCTACGGCGCGGCGGCGGCGCTCATCACCATGACGGTGCTGTACGGCGTCAACGTGCTGGTGCGCGCGCTGGCGCCCGCGTATGCCAGCGCGCTGGCATGGATCGACGAGGGGGCGCGCTATCTCCTCGTGTGGGTGGTATTCCTCGCCGCCGGCATCACGCTCGAGGTCGGCCGCCAGGTCTCGGTGGACGTCATCCGGGGCCGGCTGCGCGAGCGGCACGAGCGCATCCTGTTCGGGCTGATCGACGTCGTCGGCCTGGTGTTCTGCGCCGGCGCCGCGGTGTTCGCGCTTCGCCTGGCGCATTTCGTCATGGAAAGCGGTCAGATCAGCCCGACCTTGGGAATCCCGACCTACGTGCTTTACCTTGCGCCCGCCTTCGGCTTCGCCTCGATGGCGTTCCGCTTCCTGCTGCGCCTGCTCGCGGTACGCGACGCGCGACGCCGGCCTGCATCGGCGGCGTGGCTGGGCAGCGGCCCGGCATGATCTGGCTGATCATCGCGGCGGCGGTGCTGATGCTGGTGCTCGGCTTCGAGCTCTTTTTGGTGCTCGGCGTGCCGGTCTACCTGGTAAAGGCGGCCTTCTACGGCGGCGCGCCCGACGAGATCCTGG